>JBAQER010000573.1:0-6701 GCA_049286845.1 Bradyrhizobium sp. | reverse complement strand
GCTTGCACCTATGTCAACGCCGTATTTCGGACGGTGAGGGAGCGCGACCTTCCGGGGGGCTCGTCGTCTTCCGTCTCCCGGAAAGAAGGGTGTCGGTGACGGTGCACTGAGTCAACGTACCGTCCGGGGTACCCCCTTGGAAGGCGAACCATGCCGGAGCCAAGGAGGAGTGTCGCGTCGTGACTTTCGAGGTAGCCACTATGCAGCGCACACGTCGCCCAAAGCGCTGCCCGCTACGCGCTCCGATCAGATATTGAATCAATGATGAACATGCCGCTCAAAGTCGATCATGGGAAACGGCCCAAGAAGCGGTCGAATCTTCAGTTCGAGCGCTTGGATTATCGAGCTCACTATGAAGAACTGGCCGCCCGGACACTACGGTCGATTGTACGGCACGGAAGGTTCATCGTATCGCTCGTCGCGTTCGCGCTCGTGCTCGCGTGCATTATCATACCGTTGATGCCGCGCAGGTATTCGGCGGAGGCTCTCATTTATCCGAATCTGCTCTCCCGTGAGCAAGGAAAAGTCGTGGCCCTGGCCAGCGTCGATGGCGCGGCCATTGTCACCGGTGAGGCTCGCCTGCTGCGCTCCGATCCGATCCTGCGGGCGGTCGCAAAGCGGCTGGGGCAGGATCCCAAGGCCACCCCGTCGCGCTCCTGGGCGACGCGGGGCCTCGATTGGCTTCGGGATGCGTATCTACCCGAGACCCGTAACCACTCCCCATTCGATCGCACGGTCGCGATGTTGCGCAACAAGGTTATGGTGATGAATGACACGCGTTCATACCTCATCTCCATTTCCTTCACGGCGTCTTCCGCCGAGGAGGCCGTGCAGGTCGTCAACGCCTTCGTCATCGAGTACCTCAGCGACAAGGTCAGACAACGCAGGCTGAACAGGGAGGTTGAACTGCGGCAGCAACTGGCGGTTTACGGTGAGAAGCATCCGAAGGCCTTGCAGGCCTTGGCCGAACTTGACGCGGAGCGCGCCGCGTTGGAGGCCGCGATGAACCCGCGGGATAGTGATCAGGAGGAGGTCGCCGACGACCAGAGCGTCAAGCTGGCGGTACCAAATCATACGCCGACGAGCCCCAAGGGCTTGTTGATCCTCGGACTGTTGTTACTGACGGCCTTGCTGGCCGGCATTGGCATGGCTATTTGGCGCGATCGCAGGGAAATGGAACGCAAGCACACAATCGATTACCAGCCGCATTCACAATAGCACAGACGTAATCCTGCATCCCGCAAGGAACCGATGCTGTCGAAGGCACTTCCATGGGCGCCAAACTTCTCATCCAGAGAGCATCGTGGACGCTCATCGACCAGGGCGTGGTGAGCTTCGGCAATTTCCTGCTCAATGTACTGCTCGCGCGCTCGCTGAGCGAGGAGGAATACGGGGAATTCGCGCTCTTCCTCGGCGCAATCTTCATGCTGCGGACGATCGATTACTCCCTCATCTCCTATCCGCTGTCGGTGCGTCTGTGCGTCACGAACGACGAGGAGCGCGCCGGGCTGCTCGGGAACACGATTCTGCTCGCCGCGGTCCTGGGTTTCGTGCTGGCCGTGGTCATGGCGCTTGGAACCACGGTTCTGGAGGTCGACAATATCGTGTTGCCGGCGTGCCTGTGCTATTTGTGCTGGCAGGCGCAGGAGACCTCGCGGCGATGTCTGCTTGCCGAATTCCGCTATCGTGCGGCGGTGGCCGGAGACGCTATCGCCTATGTCGGACAGGCCATGCTGATCGCGCTCCTGGCTTGGCTCGACGCCATCACACTTCCGGCCGCGCTCTATATGATGTCGGCGACCTTCGGCATCGGCGCCATGATGCATGCGTCGAGGCTGCGAGTTGTCTGCCCGAACTGCGACGAAGCGCGGCTACTGGCCCGTGAATGTTTTGCGATCGGCAAATGGTCTCTCGTCAATTATCAGCTGGTGTTGGCCCGCGTTCAGCTCCTGCCGTGGATGCTGGCGGCTCTTGCAGGCACTGCGGCCACCGCGTCGCTTCAGGCTGGCCTGAACATCGCCAATATGATGAACCCGATCATCTTCGGGATCGGCAACGCCATACCGCAGGTCGCCGCTCATGCCTACCGCATCGGAGGCGCGATCGGTGCGTCGCGCGCGGCCCTTGGCTATGTTCTCTTCGGTTTGAGCCCGATTCTGATCATTTCTGCCGTGGGCGCCCTGATGCCGGAGTTGCTTCTGCGGACGGTCTATGGTCGGTCGTCGCCCTACCTCGCCGCCGCCGCGGGCTTGCAGCTCCTCGTGATCGCCGGCGTGCTCGACTACATCGCGGAAATGATCAGCAAGACGCTGCTTGGCGTTGAAGCCGGCAGGCTCGCTTCTCTGGTCAATGTCGCGGCCGTCGGCGTAGCAGCGGTGCTGGCCTTCGCGCTCATTGGCTCGCTCGGCGTGTTCGGCGCGTGCCTCGCTCTCCTGATCGCCAATCTGGTGCGCGCGACCGGCGCCTTGATCGCGATTGCCTGGCTGATCGCCAACGAACGATCCCGCGCGCTGGCGCGGTCTGTGGCCGCCGTCAGCCCGGCTCCGCTTGACAAGGTCCTCGGTGCTCCCGCGGAACAATGAGGCAATTGCAGAGATGCGCGATACGCAGACAGGAATGCCCGATACCTTGGAGAGAGAATCTCAGAGCACGCTTGCCGAGGGCGACCGGTATCTCGCCCTGCTTGCGATCGTGTTGCTGGGCTATGCGCTGATGGGGAAGGGATTCGCTTATCTCGGCGTTCCGCCGCTCTACGTCGGCGAAATCGCCTTTCTCGCCGGCATCGTGGTCTTTCTCCGGATCGGCGCATTTGGGGGCGCGCTCGCTACGGTGCCGGCCGTCTTGCTCATTGCGCTGATGGGCTGGGTGCTCGCGCGGACGATTCCGTTCGTCGGCCAGTACGGGCTCGAGTCCCTGCGCGACAGCGTCGTGGTGATCTACGGCTGCTTTGCCTTTTTCATGATCGGATTGTTGCTGGAAGATGCGCGCCGGATCAACACGCTGCTTCGCTATTACGGGATCATGCTGGTGAGCTTCCCTGCTATTCCCGTAGGATTCTGGCTCACCAAATACTGGGTGGACTACATCCCGCGACTGTACGGTCCGGTACCGATCGTGGAGATCGGGGCGAGCGCGGTCGGAACGCATCTCGCGGGCGCGATGGTCTTTGTCCTGATTGGCTATCATAAGGTCTCTTTCCTCTGGTTTTTTGTCTGGTTCACGACGCTGGCCTTGGTCAGTGCGACCAATCGTGGTGCGACGCTTGCCGTCATCGTGCCAGTCACGATCGCGATGCTCGTGCTTGGACGGTACCGCCTGCTGCTCACCACTGTGGCGGCGGCCGTGGGCATATTCGCCGCTCTTCTCGCGCTGGAGTCCAGCTTCGGTGATTACGAGGAGGCCAAGGATTCGATCGAGCGTCCGGTCAGCGCTCACCAGATCGTCGAAAATGCCAAGAGCATCATCGGACAATCCGGCCAGCAAACGGAAGGCACCAAGCAGTGGCGTCTGAACTGGTGGGATATCATCGTCAGCGACACCATATATGGACCCAACTTCTGGACCGGCAGAGGATTCGGAATTAATCTCGCCGCCGCCGACGGTTTTGCAGGCACGGACTATCGGCGCCATGACCGACCACCAACGCGCAGTCCGCATAGCGCGCACATGACCCTGTTGGCACGCGCCGGGGTTCCGGGCGCGGTGCTGTGGGCGCTGGTCCACGTGTCATGGTTCGGCGTGCTGATAGGGGCGATGCTGACCGCCCGCGCTCGCGGACACGAACGATGGAGCGAGCTGTTCCTGTTCGTGAGCTGCTACGCGATGGCGATCCTCATCAACGCGACGTTCGACGTCACGCTCGAAGGCCCGGTGCAGGGAATCTGGTTCTGGTGCCTGTTCGGGTTCGGCATCGGATCGGTGATGGTCTATCGCGCTCAGCAGTCTGCCGGAGATGGAGCCGCAGCGCGATGATGACGTCGAAACGAAGTTCGACCGCGCAACGGACGGGAATTGGCACGTTGGCGATCTGCAGCCTGTCAATCAGCGTCGCCGCCGCCTTCGTGGGCGTCGACAGTTTATCCTGTCCACTCGATGCGATAGCCGTTGAGCCTGGCCAATCGATCCAGGCGGCGGTCGATCTCTCCGGCGAGGGCGCCGTGCTTTGCCTGAAGAAGGGGATTCACAGAGCGCAGGTCGTTCGGCCGCGGGCGGGGCAGCGCTTTCACGGGGAGGGCGAAACCGTTCTGAACGGTAGCCGGCGGATAGGCGGCTTCAGGCGGGAGGGGCGCTATTGGGTGGCGAACAGCCAACTCCAGCGTGTCCCCAAACACGGTGAATGCTTGCTGAGCGCGCCCGCCTGCGACCAACCCCAAGCGGTGTTCATCGACGACGGGCCGCTGACCAGGGTGCCAAGCAAGGATGCGCTTGCAACGAATGAAGTCTACATCGATTACGCGGGCGGCCGAATCTATCTCGCCGACGACCCGACGAACCACAAGGTCGAGGCGACGGTCGCCACACTTGCCTTCGCAGGCGATGCGCCCGATGTGCTGATTGGCAACCTCACAATCGAGAAATATGGGAGCCCGGCGCAAAAAGGAGCGATCCATGCTCGCGAGGGCGTGCGATGGACGATCGAAAAGTGCGTGGTGCGGCTCAACAGTGGTGCCGGGATCAGCGTCGGTACCGGATCGCGCGTTCGCAATTGCGACATTCATCATAATGGTCAGATCGGCATCGAAGGCGACGGCAAGGATATCCTCATCGAGGGCAACCGCATCTGGTCGAACAACATCTATGGATTCGATCCGGAATGGGAAGCTGGCGGGGCCAAGATCGCCGAGAGCAGTGGCGTTACGTTCCGTGGCAATCATGTTCATGACAACAATGGTGCTGGCCTGTGGTGCGATATCGAATGTCGTAACGTCGTATACGAGGACAATCTCGTGGAGAACAATCAGCATATCGGCATCTTTCACGAGATTTCGTTCAACGCGGTGATCCGGAGAAATGTGGTGCGGCATAACGGCGGTGGGAGAAGCTGGTTTTGGCATGCCGATATCGTCGTTGCTGCGTCCCAGGACGTGGAGGTGACCGGCAATATCGTGACCGCTGGGTCCGGGGCGTGCGGGATCGTGCTGATCGATCAGGGGCGCCGCAGCGAGGAAGGCACAATATACACAACGCGCAACAACCTTGTTCACGCCAACGAAATGACATTCGAGGGAGCCCCCTGCGCTGGGGGCGCCTCTGACACCAAGCCCAAAGATGAGAACTTTGCCATCATTAGCAATGGCAACAATCGGTTCGACGCCAACACGTATCGTGTTCGGAGCACAAGCGGCCCGGCTCGCTT
Source organism: Bradyrhizobium sp. (assembly GCA_049286845.1). GTDB lineage: Bacteria > Pseudomonadota > Alphaproteobacteria > Rhizobiales > Xanthobacteraceae > Bradyrhizobium. Next base: position 1,345 of record JBAQER010000573.1, on the reverse strand, counting down.
CGTTTGGGGGCACGACGTCACCGACTGGGATGGGTTCCGGCGCAAGGGCCTCGAGCAGAGTGGCCGCCTAGTCTTGTACGGCAAATGATGGCCAACGGCACGGAGAGGGCAGCATCATGAAGGCATCTCGGATCTTGCGTCTCGGTAGCGGCTCGGCTTGGCGTACCGAGCGCGATCAGTCGGCAATTCAACGCGCCTCTCCGGGGGCGCGATTCAGCGATCTTCTGAAGGATTACCTCCAAAGATGGTTCGTAATCCGGTGCTGTCGATGAGTGCGGATGCGCATGGAGCCGGTCGCCTGCGGCGCTCGGAAATAGGGACAGCTGAAGCTCTGCCAGCTTGGCCGCTGTCCGCCTGTCAAAAAGGAGTAACGCGCAGGCGCTTGTTGATCGATGTCACTGTGGGCGACATAATCGGCGCGGATCAAAGCACAGGGCTCGAGTTCGATGCCTAAGCTCTCGATCGGCATCCCGGTGTTCAATGGACAGGATTTTCTGCCCGCGCTGCTAGACAGCCTATTGGCGCAGACCTTTAGGGATTTCGAGATCCTGATCTGTGATAACGCTTCGAGCGATCGAACCCCGCAGATTTGCTGCGAATATGAACGGCGCGATGCCCGCATCCACTGTTTTCGCAATAGTCGGAATCTGGGGGCTATCGCAAACTTCAATCGGGTGTTCGAGCTCTCGACGGCGCCGTTGTTCAAGTGGGCTGCTCACGATGATCTCTACCATGAGGCCTACCTGGACGCCTGCGTCAGTTTGCTCGAAGCGAATCCAGACATCGTTCTGGCCCACACTGGTACGGCTTTTATTGACGAAAGAAGCGAGATCCTTCCCTTCGAACAGGAGACAGAAAGCTTCATCGATCCAAAGACCGGAAGGCGGTATTGGGCGGACGTCCCCGGCATAGGCGATACCCCTGTTGCCATCAACCGATTTTGGCAAGTGCTGACGCGGGCCCGCTGGGGGACTCACATGTTTGGCGTTGTCCGTCGTGAAATGCTGCAGCAAACGTCGCTCCTGCCAAATTTCGCCGGCAGCGATCGTGCAATGCTGGCTGAACTGGCTCTGCTTGGCCGTTTTCGGTGCGCAAGCGAGCCACTGTTCCTAAAGCGTTTCCACGCCACCGTTTCCTGGGCTCTTGACCACAAGGAGCTGAAGAATTTTCTCAGTACAGATGGAAAGCGCTATTCACGGCGACTGCGTCAGATCAGGGCCTTCTTCGGTGCGCCAGGAGGCAAGCCGATTGGCGTCCTCAGCAAGTTGGTGTGCTTGGTGCTGGTGGCTGTACATAGCGCCAAGGTCGTCGTCCAGCTCGTGGGCCAGGGTGATCCGCGCAGGGC
>JBAQER010000572.1:0-2145 GCA_049286845.1 Bradyrhizobium sp. | reverse complement strand
CATGCATAGCGGCCGGGCAAATGATCGCAATCATGCTGCGATCATGGTCGAAGCCATAGACATGCACGCGATTTTTCGTTCAAAGTGGCGCCAAGCCGGTCATGAAAACCGGCGCGGGAGTCAGGGGTTCGCCGTCGACGGTGCGGCCGGCCCCGGTACGAGGACAGGCGAAAATCCGCACATGGTTACTATCCAGGTTCCAAATCTGATCAATTTCGTTGCTGAAGTTTTCACCCATTCGGAATCTTCGCCCGAAGAAGCCAGACGCATCGCGACCTACCTGACGACGGCCAATCTCACCGGACACGACAGCCACGGCGTCATCCGGGTGCCGGTCTATGTCCGCTGGAAGAAGTTGGGCTCGGTGGTGCCGAACCAGACCGCCGAGGTCGTGGTCGATACGCCGTCGCTGGCCGTGGTCGACGGCAAATTCGGTTACGGGCAGACCGTCACGCCGCAGGCGGTCAGGATCGGCATCGAGAAATGCAAGAAGGCGGGGCTGTCCGCGGTGGCGTTGCGCAATGCCGGGCATATCGGCCGGGTCGGCGACTGGGCGGAAATGGCGGCGGCCGAAGGACTGGTCTCGGTCCACTTCGTCAACGCCGCCGGTTCGCTGCTGGTCGCCCCTTACGGCGGCGTCGAGAAGCGGCTGTCGACTGCGCCTTACTGCGTCGGCATTCCGCGCCAGGGACAGGACCCGATCGTGCTCGATTTCGCCACCTCGATCGTCGCCGAAGGCAAGGTGCTGGTCGCCAGCCGCGGCGGCAAGAAGTTACCGAAGGGCGCGCTGATCGACGCCGACGGCACGCTGAGTGAAGATCCGGCCGTGCTGTACGGACCGCACACGGCCGAGGGGCCGCGCGACCACACCAAGGGGACCGGCGCGATCCGCGCGTTCGGCGAGCACAAGGGCTCGGGGTTGGCCTTCATCTGCGAACTGCTCGGCGGCGCCTTGACCGGTACCGGCGCCACCGCGCCGGATCGGCGTTTCGCCAACGGCATGCTCGCGATCTACATCGATCCCAAGGTGGTCGACACCGGCAACTTCTTCGACGGCGAAATCTCGCGCTACGCCGACTTCATCCGGGCGACCAAGCCGGTCGCCGGCGTCGATGCCGTGCTGATCCCCGGCGATCCCGAGCGGAAAATGCGCGCCGACCGCACCAAGAACGGCGTGCCCTTGCCTGATGATACCTGGGCGGCGATCGTCAATACCGCCCGCGAGGTCGGCGTCAGCGAAGTCAGCATCCAGCGGGCCGTGAGTTAGGCGGCTCCAGGAATCTCAACCCGATTGCAACGATCACAAAAGGAAACGCGATCAATGACAACCAATAACGTCAAGAAAGTCTGGGCCTCGGGCAAGGCGGTGGTCAACGCGTGGCTGGCGATTCCGTCCGGGTTTTCCGCCGAAGTGATCGCGCAGTGCGGCTTCGACAGCGTCACCGTCGACATGCAGCACGGCGTGCAGGACTATCAGTCGATGGTGCAATGCTTTCAGGCGATGAACGGCCATCCGGTGACGCCGATGGTCCGCGTGCCCTGGAACGAGCCGGGCATCATCGGCAAGGTGCTCGACGGCGGCGCCTATGGCGTGATCTGCCCGATGGTCAACACCAAACAGGAAGCGGAGAACCTCGTCTCATACGCCAAGTATCCGCCGCGCGGCACGCGTTCGAACGGCCCGATCCGTTCCGGCATGTATGGTTCGGCCGGTGCCTATCAGCAGACCGCCAATGACGAGATCGTGCTGCTCCCGATGATGGAAACCAAGACCGCGGTCGGGAACATGGAATCGATCCTCGATGTCGAGGGCATCAACGGCGTCTATATCGGTCCTTCCGATCTCGGCTTCTCCTATGGGCTGGTGCCGAAGCTCGATCGCGACGAACCGGAAATTCTCAAGATCTACGAGAAGATCGTGAAGGAGTGCGGCAAGCGTGGCCTCTATCCGGGCATTCACTGCTCGGGCGCCGAGGGCGCGGTGCGCGCGATCAATATGGGCTTCAAGTTGGTCACGCTGTCGAACGAAAGCGGGCTGATGATGACCTATGCCAAGATGCAGGTGAACCAGACCCGCAAGGATTCCGGCGGCAAGGCGTAAGGTAAGACTGTGCTACAGTGCCCTCATGCTGAGGAGGCCTGAAA
>JBAQER010000571.1:0-21459 GCA_049286845.1 Bradyrhizobium sp. | reverse complement strand
GCTGGACGCTGTGGGCGGCCATCGTGATCCTGTGCCGCGAAATCCTGGTGTCGGGACTGCGCGAATATCTCGCCGCCCTGCGGGTCAGCGTGCCGGTCACCAGGCTCGCGAAATGGAAGACCACCATCCAGCTGGTCGCGATCGGCTTTTTGATCGCCGGCGAAGCCGGTGAAATGGTATTGCCCGCGACCACGCTGATCGGCATCGCCCTTTTGTGGTTGTCGGCGATCTTCACCATCTACACCGGCTGGGACTATTTCCGCGCCGGCATTCATCATCTCATCGAGGAGGATGGGGGATGAAGGTCAAGTATTTCGCCTGGGTGCGCGAACGGATCGGTAAGACCGAGGAAACGATTGAACCGCCACCCAATGTGCGCACGGTGGACGACCTGATCGCCTGGCTGGCGGGCCGCGGCGAGACCTATGCTTACGCCTTCGAAAAGCCCAGGGTGATTCGCGCCGCAATCGACCACGCCCACGTCAAGCCGGACGCCGTCATCGCCGGCGCCCGCGAGATCGCCTTTTTTCCGCCGATGACCGGCGGCTGACCCGATGACCGCGATCGTCACCGTCCGCATCCAGGAGGCCGATTTCGACATCGGCCGCGAGATCGCGGCGATGACGAGCGCGCGTACCGACATCGGCGCCGTCGTCAGTTTCTCCGGGATCTGCCGTGGCAGCGAGAACGGCGAGAGCATCGCCGCGCTGACGCTCGAACATTATCCGGGCATGGCGGAAGCCGAGATCATGCGGCACGCCGAGACCGCGATGGCGCGCTGGCCGCTGACCGGGCTGACCGTGATCCATCGCGTCGGCCGCATCGCGCCCGGTGAAAATATCGTGCTGGTGCTGACGGCTTCCGCCCACCGGCAGGCGGCGTTCCAGGCGGCGGAGTTCTTGATGGATTACCTGAAGGCCAATGCGCCGTTCTGGAAGCGCGAGGAAAGCGCTGCGGGAACGAGCTGGGTCGATGCGCGCAGCCATGACGACGACGCCGCCGCGCGCTGGACCAAATCCTGATGGCCAGGCGCTCGAAACCGGCAGCGAAGCGGCCCGCCGCCGCCAAACTCCCCAAGGTCGCATCCGGCGAATTGCTGACGCTGCTCGATTTCGTGCGCTACGCGACGAGCCGCTTCGTCGAGGCCAGACTGGCGTTCGCGCACGGCACCACCGATCCGGTGGCGGAAGCCGCCTTCCTGGTCTGCGAAACGCTGCATCTGCATCCCGACCAGTTCGAGGCCTTCGCGACCGCGCGGGTCACGGCGCAGGAGGCCAAGGCGATCCTCGACGTGATCGCGCGCCGCGTCGCCACCCGGAAACCGGCCGCCTATCTCGTCAACAAGATCTACATGCGCGGCCTGCCGTTCTATGTCGACGAACGCACCATCGTGCCGCGCTCCTTCATCGGCGAGTTGCTGGACTCCCATTTCGGCGGCGAGGATGACGACGCGGGCGGCTCGCTGATCGACGATCCTCTGGCGATAGAAAGCGTGCTCGACCTCTGCACCGGCTCGGGCTGTCTTGCGATCCTCGCGAGCCGGCGATTCCCCAATGCCCGGATCGACGCGGTGGATGTCTCCAGGGACGCGCTCGCCGTCGCTGCACGCAATGTCGCCGATTACGGCCTGCAGGACCGGGTGACGCTGCACCGGGGCGACCTGTTCAAGCCGGTCGGCGGCAAGCGTTACGACCTGATCATTTCCAATCCGCCCTATGTCGACGCCGAAGGCATGGCCGGTCTGCCGCGCGAATGCCGCGCCGAGCCGAAGCTCGCCTTCGACGGCGGCCTCGACGGGCTCGACATTGTCAGGCGCATCCTCGATGAGGCCGGGCGGCACCTGACGCCGCAGGGCGGGCTGTTGTGCGAGATCGGCCGTTGCCGACCCGCGCTGGAGGCCGCCTATCCGCAACTGCCACTGCTGTGGCTCGACACCGAGGAGTCCGACGGCGAAGTGTTCTGGATCGCCGCCGCCGATCTCTGAAGCGCACAAACCGTCCTCAATCCGCCCGATTGAGCCGAAATATTGCGATGCATTGGCGTTCCCGTGGCGCGGCGAAGCTGATAGCCTGTGCCAATAGCGCCACGCCCCAAAATTGAAGAGGCCCCCCATGCTGGACAAGAGCCCGAAGCCCGCCGCCGTCAACGTCCCCAACGACCTTGCCGCGCACTGGATGCCGTTCACCGCCAACCGCGCGTTCAAGAAGAACCCGCGGCTGCTCGCCGGCGCCAAGGACATGCATTATTTCACCGTCGACGGCCGCAAGATCATCGACGCCGCCGCGGGCATGTGGTGCTGCAATGCCGGCCATGGCCGCAGCCAGATTGCGGAAGCGATCGGCAAGCAGGCTGCAGCGCTCGACTACGCGCCGCCGTTCCAGTTCGGCATTCCGCAGGCCTTCGAACTCGCCAGCCGGATCGCAGATCTCGCGCCCAAGGGCCTCGATCACGTGTTCTTCTGCAACTCCGGATCGGAGGCTGCCGATACCGCGCTCAAGATCGCGCTGGCCTATCACCAGACCCAGGGTCAGGGCACCCGCACCCGGCTGATCGGCCGGGAGCGCGGCTATCACGGCGTCGGCTTCGGCGGCACGTCCGTCGGCGGCATCGTCAATAACCGCAAGATGTTCGGCACGCTGCTCGCCGGCGTCGATCACCTGCCCCACACCTATGACCGCGACAAGCAGGCCTTCACCAAGGGCGAGCCGGAATATGGCGCGCACTTTGCCGACGAACTGGAGCGGCTGGTCAATTTGCACGGCGCCTCCACCATCGCCGCCGTCATCGTCGAGCCGATGGCGGGATCGACCGGCGTGCTGCCGGCGCCGAAGGGGTATCTCAAGCGGCTGCGCGAGATCACCCAGAAGCACGGCATTCTCCTGATCTTCGACGAAGTCATCACCGGTTACGGCCGGCTCGGTTTTGCGTTTGCCGCCGAACGCTACGGCGTATTGCCTGACATGCTGACGTTTGCCAAAGGCATCACCAACGGTGCGGCGCCGATGGGCGGCGTGCTGGTGCGCGACACTATCCACGACGCCTTCATGAACGGCCCGGAACACATGGTCGAGCTGACCCACGGCTACACCTATTCGGCGCACCCGATCGCCTGCGCCGCGGCGCTCGCGACCCTCGATATCTATCGTGACGAAAAGCTGTTCGAGCGCGCCAACAAGCTCGAACCGAAATTCGCCGACGCCGTGATGTCGCTGAAGAACGAGCCCAATGTGGTCGACATCCGCACCGTCGGCCTGACCGCCGGCATCGACCTCGCGTCGCGCCCGGATATGCCCGGCAAGCGCGGCTTCGACGGGCTGAACAGCGCCTTCCACGACAACGACCTGATGCTGCGGGTCGCCGGCGACACCCTGGCGCTGACGCCGCCGTTGATCGTCACCGAAGACCAGATCGGCGAGATCATCGCCAAGGTCGCCAAGGTGATCCGCGCGGTAGCGTAGCTCCGCCGAGGCTTCTTCACCTCGCCCCGCTTGCGGGGCGAGGGAGAGCACTTCCGCCGCCGAACCGGATTAAGCTCGAGCCGGGGGAAGTTCCGCGCCGCTCAAGAAGAACACTAGCCCTGCGAATCAACATTGATGCTAAGCTTGCGCCGCTTGGGGGAGCGCACGATACGACCGATGCCTGAAGGTTGCGCGTTTTCCGAAAGCGAGGGCAGTCTGGTCTTGAGGGCGTTGCGCGCGACATGATCCGCATTTCCACGATTTTCATCGCCATCTGCATGGTGCTGGTCGCGGCCTCGCTCGGCCTGATCCTGTATTCGGTGGCGGGCATCAGCGGATCGGAATCCGCGATCGTGGCGCTCACCGCGCTGACCTTCCTGATCCTCTACAACGCCGTGTCGATGCGGCTGCGCGACCGCACCGACGTCGGCGGCCAGATCGCAGATTTGTCGCGCGGCACCGCCGACCTCGCCCGCCAGGTCGCCGAATTCGGGCGCCGCCTCGCCGCCGTCGAGGGCCAGGTGGCGTCGGCCAATTCAGCCGGCGCCGACCGCATCCAGACCGTGGTCGGCGAAATCAACGAGCTCGGCGTGCTGGTCAAGCAGCTCGCGGTCTCCGTCGCCGGCCATGACGACCTCTTGGCCTCGGGCGCGGCCGCAGCCCAGCCGCCGGCCAGGCCGGACAAGGAAGCGCAGGAGGAATCGCCGCTTGCCGCAGAGGAAACCGGCACCGCAGCCGAGGCCCCTGCCGTAGCGCTCGCCGCGGCGGCAGCTCCTGTCCCTGCTGCACCCGCCCCCGGGACCGCGCCTTCGCGCAGCCAGGCGCAACTGCTCGCCGCGGTCAAAAGCGCGGTCGAGGAAAACCGCATCGATATCTATCTGCAGCCGATGGTGACGCTGCCTCAGCGCAAGGTGCGCTTCTACGAGGCGGTGACGCGGCTGCGCGACGACAAGGACCAGATTCTCGCCGCCGAGGATTTCATCGCGGTCGCCGAAGCCGGCGGGCTGATCGGGCGGATCGACAACATGGTGATGCTGCGCTGCGTGCAGGTGCTGCGCCGGCTGATGGTGCGCAACAAGGATGTCGGGATCTTCTGCAATGTCGCCGCGGCGACGCTCGGCAATCCCGCCACCTTCGCGCAATGCCTCGATTTCCTCGAAGCCAATCGCGCGCTGGCGCCGTCCTTCGTGCTCGAATTCAAGCAGGCGACGTTCCGCAACCTCGGTCCGACCGAGACCGAACATCTCGCGGCGCTGGCTCAGCGCGGCTTCCGCTTTTCGATCGATCACGTCACCGACCTGCGGATCGAACCGCGGGAACTTGCCGACCGCGGCGTCCGCTTCATCAAGGTGCCGGCGTCGCTGCTGCTGGACCCGAGGCAGACCTCCACGTCGGACATTCACCCCTCGGACCTTTCCGACCTGCTCGGCCGCTTCGGCATCGACCTGATCGCCGAACGGATCGAGGGGGAACGCGCCGTGGTCGATCTGCTCGACTATGACGTGCGGTTCGGGCAGGGATTTCTGTTTGCACCGCCCCGGCCGTTGCGGCCCGAGGGGGCATCTGCTACCGGCGGGGCCACTCCAGACAAGGCGCAGGAACCCAATGGCTCCAGCAATACGGCTCCGCTCAACAGTCCGGCCATCGAGCCCCCGCCGCGGGCAACGGGCAATGCCGCGCTGGCGCGCCGCGCCGCCGGACCGGGCTGACCGGCGTTCCCCCTCATGACGGCGCTGACGTTCGTCGAGAAGCTGCGCGACCTCGTTGATGGCGTCGACGTCGTGCTCTCCGATATCTGGGGCGTGGTTCACAACGGGCTCGAGGCCTTTCCCGAAGCCTGCGAGGCGCTGCATACGTTTCGTGCCCGGGGCGGCGCGGTCATTCTGATCACCAACGCGCCAAGGCCCGCGGACTCCGTGCAGCGGCAGTTACGCAAGATGGGCATCGCCGACGAGACCTATGACGCAATCGTCAGTTCAGGCGACCTGACCCGGCATTTCGTCGCCGGCCATCCGGGCAAGAAGATGTTCTGGCTCGGCCCGGAGCGCGACAATTCGATCTATCGCGGCCTCGATCCGGTGCTAGCTCCGCTGGAGCAGGCCGACTACATCGTCTGCACCGGCCTGTTCGACGACGAAACCGAATCCGCCGAGGACTATCGCGGCATGATGCTGAAGGCCCGCGAGCGCAAGCTGACGCTGATCTGCGCCAATCCCGACATCGTCGTCGAGCGCGGCGACCGGCTGATCTATTGCGCCGGCGCGATCGCCGAACTCTACCGCGAACTCGGCGGCGAGGTGATCTTCTACGGCAAGCCGCACCGGCCGATCTACGAACGCGCCATGGAGCTGGCCGCCGAGCGCCACAGCCATCCGGTCGAGCTCAACCGCGTGCTGGCGATCGGGGATTCCGTGCGGACGGACCTGGCCGGCGCGCACGGCTTCGGCATCGATTGCCTGTTCGTGACCCGCGGCATCCACTCCGAGGAGTTCGAGGGCATCGACCAGCTCGACCCGGCGTCGGTGAAGGAATTGTTCGGCCACCCGCCGAAGGCGCTGACGCGGGAGCTGCGGTGGTAGGGGTGCTCGATGCCGTCATGGCCGGGCATAGCCGTCCGAAGGACGGCGTCGCTTCTGCTCGCCTATGACCCGGCCATCCACGCCTTGACGCACCAAAGACGTGGATGCCCGGCACACCTAGCGCGAAGACGCGCTTCGCGCTTTCGGCCGGGCATGACGAACTTTGATGTTGACCCGAGACGCGCGCCTTACGCGCTCGCCATGTCCGGGAATACCGCCTCGATCTTGGTCTTCAGCGTGGCGGCATTGAACGGCTTGACGATGTAGTTGTTCACGCCGGCCTTCTTGGCGGCGATGACGTTTTCGGTCTTGGATTCGGCCGTGATCATGATGAACGGGGTGGTGGCGAGATTGGGATCGGCCCGGACTTCCCGGAGCAGGTCGTAGCCGGTCATCGGCTCCATGTTCCAGTCGGAGATCACCAACCCGTACTTCTTGCCGCGCATCTTGTTGAGCGCCGCCGATCCATCGTTGGCGTCATCGATATTCTCGAAGCCAAGCTGCTTCAGAAGATTTCGGATGATGCGGATCATGGTGCTGTAATCGTCCACCACCAGAACCGACATCGACAGATCAACCGCCATCTTCACTCCCCCGCAACGCTACAAACCGTCAACGCGCCTGCATCGGCCCGAAAAGCCCCGCAGTTCGCCCCCACCAGTAGCATCAGCCGTTAAACAGCCCGTTAACCGACCTCCGCGGGAAAGACAGGCAAGACACCCGTTCTACGGTCGATTGGGCCCCGCTTGACTTCATCGGGGCCGCCACGTCACGGTCCCGTCCCCATCCGATTTGAGCAAGAATCCCTGAAAATGACGCCTGGCTTTGTTGTTATCCGCGACACCACGCCCGCGACCGCGATTCCCCGGGGCGCCGTGGTGGCGATGGGCAATTTCGACGGCGTCCACCTCGGCCACCGCGCGGTGATCGAAGCCGCCCTGCAGATGGGGCGTGTCCATGGCCGGCCCGCGCTGGCGGTGACCTTCGAGCCCCACCCCCGCCGTTTTTTCAGCCCGAACACCCCCCAGTTCCGGCTGACCGACGAGGCCGCCAAGCTCAGGCTCCTGGCCGGGACCGGGCTTTCCGGCGCCGTGGTGATGACCTTCGACAAGGGCCGCGCCGGGACCACGGCGCAGGATTTCATTCACCATGACCTGATCGAACGGCTCGGAATCAGCGGGATTGCGGTCGGCTACGACTTCCATTTCGGCAAGGGCCGGGTCGGCTCGCCGAGCCTTCTGGTCTCTGAAGCCCCCCGGCTCGGCATCGAGGTCGACGTCCAGGCCCATGTCGATATCGAGGAACGGCCGGTCTCCTCCAGCGCGATCCGGATGGCGCTGGCGGAGGGGCAGATCGGCGACGCCACCACGATGCTCGGCGGCCCATGGTTCATTACCGGCGAGGTGATCCATGGCGAGAAACGCGGCCGCGATCTCGGCTATCCCACCGCCAATATCCGACTCGACAAGAATTGCGGGCTCAAGCACGGCATCTATGCGGTGCGGGTCGGCCGCGGCCAGGGAAATGATCAGGTGCGCCTCAATGGCGTGGCGAGCTTCGGCCGCCGCCCGACCTTCGACAATGGCGCGCCGCTGCTGGAAGTCTTCCTGTTCGACTTCAAGGGCGACCTCTATGGAGAGACGCTGGATGTCGCCTTCATCGCCTTCATTCGCGAGGAATTGAAGTTCGACTCGGTCGAGGCGCTGGTGACCCGGATGGACGATGACAGCGCCATCGCCCGCGCGGCCCTGGCCGCCGCGCCGGAGGCCTTCCCGAAGCTCGGGGTGGTCGGTTGATCGCCCGACGGCGGGGCTTTGCGATTCCCCCGGCCGGCTGCTATGGAAAGCCCATGTTTGCGCGGCGCACCATCAGCATTAGCGGCCCGGCTTCCGCCTGAGTTTCGGCTCGGCGCAAGACCGGGATTTCCCTCGTTCATCCGCGAATGAATCGCGTTTCCAGCGCCCTTCGAGCCAAACCAGAGCATTCATGTCCGAAAAGCCGCAAAAGTCCGACGCCCCAGATTATTCCAAAACCCTGTTCCTGCCGCAGACGGAATTCCCGATGCGCGCCGGGCTACCGCAGCGGGAGCCGGAGATCCTGGCCCGCTGGAACGAAATCGGCCTCTACGATCAATTGCGAAAGTCCGCCGCCGGCCGGGCGAAATTCGTGCTGCATGACGGCCCGCCCTATGCCAACGGCAACATCCACATCGGGCATGCGCTTAACAAGATCCTCAAGGACGTCGTGACCAAAAGCCAGCAGATGCTGGGCTTCGATTCCAATTACGTGCCGGGCTGGGACTGCCACGGCCTGCCGATCGAATGGAAGATCGAGGAGGAGAACTACCGCTCCAAGGGCAAGCAGAAGCCGGACTTCAAGGACTCCGCCGCCATGGTGGCGTTCCGCAGGGAGTGCCGCGCCTATGCCACGCACTGGCTCAACGTGCAGCGCGAGGAATTCAAGCGGCTCGGCATCATCGGCGACTGGGATCATCCCTACGCCACCATGAGCTATCCCGCCGAGGCGCAGATCGCGCGCGAACTGATGAAGTTCGCCGCCAACGGCACGCTCTATCGCGGCTCCAAGCCGGTGATGTGGAGCGTGGTGGAAAAGACCGCGCTCGCCGAGGCCGAAGTCGAATACGAGGATTACACCTCGGATACGGTGTGGGTGAAGTTTCCGGTGACGTCGCCGGCGCATGGCGCGCTGGCCACAGCCAGCGTCGTGATCTGGACCACGACGCCGTGGACGCTGCCCGGCAACCGCGCCATCAGCTTCTCGCCGAAGATCGCCTATGGCCTCTACAAGGTCACCGACGCGCCCGCCGACAACTGGGCCAGGAACGGCGATCTCCTGATCCTGGCGGATGCGCTGGCGGACAGCGTGTTCAAGCAGGCGCGCGTCGCAGCCTATGAGAAGGTGCGTGACATTGCGGCCGACACGCTGGACGCAGTGGAATGCGCCCATCCGCTGAAGGGCGTCGGCGGCGGCTACGAGTTCACCGTGCCGCTGCTCGCAGGCGAACACGTCACCGATGACACCGGCACCGGCTTTGTCCACACCGCGCCCGGCCACGGCCGCGAGGACTTCGACGTCTGGATGGCCAATGCGCGGGAGCTGGAGCCGCGCGGCATCAACACCACCATCCCCTACACCGTCGACGAGAACGGCGCCTTCACCGATCACGCGCCGGGCTTCACCGGCAAACGCGTCATCAACGACAAGGGCGAAAAGGGCGACGCCAACGAGGCCGTGATCAAGGCGCTGGTGGAAGCCGGCATGCTCTTGGCGCGCGGCCGGCTCAAGCATCAATATCCGCATTCCTGGCGGTCGAAGAAGCCGGTGATCTTCCGCAACACGCCGCAATGGTTCATTGCGATGGACAAGGACATCATCGACGGCGGCAAGGCGAAGCCCGGCGACACGCTGCGCGCCCGCGCGCTGCGTGCGATCTCGGTGACGCAATGGGTGCCGCCGGCGGGCCAGAACCGCATCAACGGCATGATCTCGGGCCGGCCGGACTGGGTGATCTCGCGGCAGCGCGCCTGGGGTGTGCCGATTGCGGTGTTCGTGCGCGAAAAGGGCGACGGCTCCGCCGAGATCCTGCAGGACGAGATCGTCAATCAGCGCATCGCCGAAGCCTTCATGGAGGAAGGCGCCGACGCCTGGTACATGGACGGCGCCCGCGAACGCTTTCTCGGGCCCCGCGCCACCGAGGACTGGAAGAAGGTCGACGATATCTGCGACGTCTGGTTCGATTCCGGCTCGACCCACGCCTTCGTGCTGGAAGACCGCCAGAATTTCCCCAACCTCGGCAACATCGTCCGCAAGGTCGATGGCGGCCAGGACACCGTGATGTATCTGGAAGGTTCGGACCAGCATCGCGGCTGGTTCCATTCCTCGCTGCTGGAAAGCTGCGGCACCCGCGGCCGCGCGCCCTACGACGTCGTGCTGACGCACGGCTTCACGCTCGACGAGAACGGCCGCAAGATGTCGAAGTCGCTCGGCAACACCGTCGAGCCGCAGAAGGTGATGAAGGACTCCGGCGCCGACATCCTGCGGCTCTGGGTCTGCGCCACCGACTATGCCGACGACCAGCGCATCGGCCCGGAGATCCTGAAGAACACCATCGAGACCTACCGCAAGCTGCGCAACTCGATCCGCTGGATGCTCGGCACGCTGGCGCATCTTGAGCCCGGCGACGAGGTCGATCGCGCCGAGATGCCCGAGCTCGAGCGGCTGATCCTGCATCGCCTGGCCGAGGTCGACGCCATCGTGCGCAGGGCCTATGCCGAATTCGACTACAAGACGGTGGTGGCGACGCTTGCGGCGTTCATGAACACCGAGCTGTCGGCGTTCTATTTCGATATCCGCAAGGACACGCTGTATTGCGATCCGCCGTCTTCGCTGGCGCGCAAGGCCGCGCTCACCACGGTTGATATCCTGTGTGACGCGATCCTGAAATGGCTGGCCCCCGTGCTCAGCTTCACGGCTGACGAAGCCTGGGTAAACTACCGGCCCGAAGGCATCCGGTCGGTGCACCTCCTCACCTTCCCGACGGACCTCGGCGCCTATCGCGACGATGCGCTGGCGGCGAAATGGGAGATCATCCGCAACGTCCGCCGCGTCGTCACCGGCGCGCTGGAAGTCGAGCGCGCCGCCAAGCGCATCGGCTCCTCGCTGGAGGCCTCGCCGCTGGTCTATGTCTCGGACCAGAAGATTTTCGAGACGCTGTTCGATATCGATCTGGCCGAGGTCTGCATCACCTCGAACGCGATGGCGACCAATGACGAGGCGCCGGCGGCCGCGTTCCGCCTCAACGAGGTGCCCGGCGTCGCCGTCGTGGTCGAGAAGGCCGTCGGCACGAAGTGCGCGCGGTCGTGGAAGATCCTGCCCACCGTCGGCGAGGATGCCGAATATCCCGACGTCTCGCCGCGCGACGCGAAGGCGCTGCGCGAATGGAAGGCGCTGGGAGTAGCGGTTTGAACTCCCACCTCCGCGCCGGGGTGATCGCCGCCATGGTCGCGCTCGTGCTCGACCAGGCGTCGAAACTCTGGCTGCTGTTCGTGTTCGACATCGCCCGCCGCGGCGCGGTGACGGTCACGCCATTCTTCGACCTGGTGCTGGCCTGGAATACCGGCATCAGCTACGGCTGGTTCCAGAGCGAAAGCCAGTTCACCCAGCTCGTCCTGATGATCGTCAAGGCGGTGGCGGTGGTGGTTCTGGCGGTCTGGATGGCGCGGTCGCGGACCCTGCTGGCGACCATTGCCCTCGGCCTGATCATCGGCGGCGCCATCGGCAACGCCATCGACCGCTTCGCCTATGGCGCGGTAGTCGATTTCGCCCTGTTCCACCTCCAGATCGGGGGAAAAACCTTCAATTGGTACGTGTTTAACCTTGCCGACGTGGCGATTGTTGCCGGGGTAGCGGCCCTGCTGTATGATTCCTTCCTGGGGGTACCCGCCGCAAAAGCGCCCTGATCCCGGCTGATACGAGCCCTCCAGGCAGGAACGGAGCTGCGCCTCACATCGGCGCCCCTCGCGAAGATTTTTGAACAGGAACAACGCGATGCGCGTCACCGAAGCCAGCGGTCGGATTGTGCAAAACCCGTGGAGCGTGCTGAAGCTCGCCGCCGTCGCGCTGGGCATCGGCCTCGTGATGACATCAGGCCCTGTGCGCGCCCAGGACGATGAAGAGGACGACAAGACCTTCGAGGAGAAGATCATCGAAGGTATCATGACCGGCATCGGCGGCACCAACATGGAGAACCGGGGTATCGAGTACCGGGAGCGGTCGCCGCTGGTGGTGCCTCCCAAGCTCGCCCTGCCGCCGCCGGCTTCCACGTCGGCCGAGGTGAGGGCGCCGAACTGGCCGAAGGATCCGGATGAAGCCCAGCGCAAGGCTGCAATCGCGGCCCGCAAGAAAGAGAACAAGGATCCACAGCAATCGGCCCGCATCCTGACGCCGAGTGAACTCAATGTCGGCAGAACCGCCGCTCCTGCTCGCAAGAACAATGACCCGATCCAGCCGGGCACTTCGTCCAATCCGATGCTCAGCCCATCGCAGCTTGGTTACGACGGCGGATTGTTCAGGAACATGTTCGGCGGCAACGCCGCCGAAACCGCGCCCTTCCAGGGTGAACCGACGCGGGACTCCCTGACCCAGCCACCGACTGGCTACCAGACCCCATCGCCGAATTTCGCCTACGGCACCGGGCCGAAGGAATCGCTCAACAAGCAATACGACGTAATGACGGGTAAGGAGCGTTGAAACTGGGCGCCAGCCGCACCGGCGGCCGCGCCAGCTTCAGGACGCGCCGGTTCCCGCCCGGCATCGTGCATCGGAATGACGAGCGGCAACTCGTCGAACCGAAAGCCGGCGACGCAGCTTTGCACCATCGAATTTTCTCAAGCGAGGAAGGACCGACCGCAATCAGCGAATAGTCAGGCTGACTGCCGTCAACACACGTCATGATTTCACGACTTCGAATAGCAATCCGCCTCGCTTCGACGCTGGCGTTGCTCATTGTGCCGCCGCTGGCCTTGCAGCGCGCCAGCGCCCAGACCACCGTAACCTCCGAGCGTCCCGCCACCTTCACGCTCCCCAACGGCCTGCAGGTGCTGGTGATCCCGGATCACCGCACACCCGTCGTCACCCAGATGATCTGGTACAAGGTCGGCTCCGCCGACGAGACGCCCGGCAAATCCGGCCTCGCCCATTTTCTCGAACATCTGATGTTCAAGGGCACCGCCAAGCATCCGGCCGGCGAGTTTTCAAAGACCGTGCTTCGGATCGGCGGCAACGAGAACGCCTTCACCTCCACCGACTACACCGGCTATTTCCAGCGCGTGCCGCGCGAGCAGTTGGCCAAGATGATGGAGTTCGAGGCCGATCGCATGACCGGCCTGATCCTGAAGGACGAAAACGTGCTGCCGGAACGCGACGTCGTGCTGGAAGAATTCAACATGCGGGTCGCCAACAACCCCGACGCGCGGCTGACCGAGCAGATCATGGCGGCGCTGTATCTCAATCATCCTTACGGCCGTCCGGTGATCGGCTGGCACCAGGAGATCGAGAAGCTCGACCGCGAAGACGCACTCGCCTTCTATAAGCGCTTCTATGCGCCGAACAATGCGATCCTGGTGATCGCCGGCGACGTCGAGGCCAAGGATATCCGCCCGATGGTGGAGCGGACCTTCGGCGATATCCCGGCGCAGCCCGCGATTCCGGCTCATCGGCTGCGGCCGCAGGAGCCGGTGCCTGCCGCACCGCGCACCGTGACGCTGTCCGACCCCCGCGTCGAACAAACCAGCGTGCGCCGCTATTATCTCGTTCCCTCCGCCAACACTGCCGCCGCAGGCGAAAGCCCGGCGCTGGACGTGCTCGCGCAACTGATGGGCAGCGGCGCCAACTCCTATCTGTATCGCGCGCTGGTGATCGACCGGCAGCTCGCCGTCAGCGCCGGCGCCGGCTACCAGGGCACCTCGCTCGATGCGACGCAATTCATGATCTCGGTCTCGCCAAAACCTGGCGTGGATTTTTCCCAGATCGAGCAGGTGATCGACAGCGTGATTGCGGACATCGGACAAAACCCGATCCGCGCCGAGGACCTCGAGCGCGTCAAGACCCAGCTGATCGCGGCGGCGATCTACGCCCAGGACAACCAGGCGGCGCTGGCGCGCTGGTATGGCGGTGCCCTGACCTCCGGCCTGAGCGTCGACGATATCCGGAGCTGGCCGGACCGCATACGCGCCGTGACCGCCGAACAGGTCCGCGACGCCGCACAAAAATGGCTCGACAAGAAGCGATCGGTGACGGGCTATCTGGTCAAGGATGCCGCGCCGAAACGCGAGGAGAAGCGTTCGTGAACTTTGCCAGGATCTCTTTCAATACTCGCATGCGGCGCATCGCATTCGTTCTGGCGGCCTGCCTGGCCCTGATGCCGCTGGCGGCAACGCCTTCGCTCGCCGCGGCCAGGATCCAGCATCTGATTTCACCCGGCGGCATCGAAGCCTGGTTCGTGCAGGACGCCACCGTGCCGCTGATCGCGATGGAATATGCCTTTGGCGGCGGCGCGACGCAGGACCCGGTCGACAAGCCCGGCGTCGGCCATATGGTTGCCAGCTTGATCGACGAAGGTTCGGGCGACCTGGATTCCAAGACGTTTCACGAACGCCTCGACCGCCGCGCCATCGAGCTGAGCTTCGCCTCGAACCGGGATTATTTCCGCGGCAGCTTGCGCATGCTCAAGGACAACCGGGACGAGGCCTTCGACCTGCTGCGGATGGCGCTGACATCGCCGCATTTCGACAGCGCCGATGTCGAACGTATTCGTGCCCAGGTAATCTCGGGCCTGCGGCGCGAAAGCTCCAATCCGACTGCGCTGGCCAGCCGCAAGTTCCTGGAAGTCGCCTTCGGCGACCACGCTTACGGCCGGGCGGCCAACGGTACGCTGAAGAGCGTGCCGACGATCAATACCGCCGACATGAAGGACTATGTCCGCCGCGTGCTGGCGAAGGACACGCTCCGGATTGCCGTGGTCGGCGATGTCGACCCGGCCACGCTCGGCGCGTTGCTCGACAAGACCTTCGGCGGATTGCCGGCCAAGGCCAGCCTGACGCCGGTCGCCGACGTCGAAGCCGCCAAGCCGCCGCAGCGCGCCTTCATTCCGCTCGACGTGCCGCAGACCGTGGTGACGTTCGGCGGCCCCGGCATCAAGCGCCACGAACCGGATTTCATGGCCGGCTACGTCGTGAACCACATTCTCGGCGGCGGCGGGCTGTCGTCGCGGCTCTACAAAGAGGTGCGCGAGAAGCGCGGCCTCGCCTATTCGGTC
Organism: Bradyrhizobium sp.; assembly: GCA_049286845.1. GTDB lineage: Bacteria > Pseudomonadota > Alphaproteobacteria > Rhizobiales > Xanthobacteraceae > Bradyrhizobium. Next base: position 6,586 of record JBAQER010000571.1, on the reverse strand, counting down.
TATGAATCGCTGCTGTGGATGGATCGCTCCGCGATCTTCATCGGCAATACCGGCACCCGTGCCGACCGCGCCGGCGAGACCGTCGACGCCATCGAAAAGGAAATCCGCCGCATCGCCGAGGATGGCCCGACTCAGCAGGAGCTGGACGAGGCCAAGTCCTACCTCAAGGGCTCGCAGATGCTGGCGCTCGACACCTCCTCGAAGCTGGCTTCCGCGCTGCTGCAGTACCAGCTCGACAAGTTGCCGATCGACTACATCGAGAAGCGCAACGCCATCGTCGATGCCGTGTCGCTCGACGACGCCAGGAAGGCCGCCAGGCGGTTGTGGGGGCAAGGCCTGCTCACCGTGATCGTCGGCCGCGCCCCGCAGGCCGCCGCGCAGCCGGCCGCAGCGGCGCCCAAGGCGAACTGAAGCCTCTTCTTCCAACGAAGCAGAGGCAGATCGGCACGTTCCTATCAAGGAATCCTGCCGGCGTTTCCGGCAATCTATCGTTTTGATGCCAAAGCAAGGCTGGTTCCGTTGCCACCGTTCTTCGTTGGCCAAGGCAGGTTGCCGAGAGGAAGAAAAGCGAGAGCGTCAGTCTCGCTTTCGATGCGAGATGCCGCCGCAGCCGGCCCGAGCTCGACGTTTCCGTCCGGCACCAGCGGCTTGCCGTCGGAATAGAAGTCGTGGAGCAGAATCAGGCCGTTCGGATTTAGCAATCGCAATGCCGCGGAGATCTCGCGATAGACAGCAAACCTGGAGTGATCTCCATCGAGGAAAATCATATCGAAGCGCTGACCGGACGACTCCAGCACAGCAGCGGCGGGCCCGGTGATAAAGGTTGTGATCGGCTCAAGACCGAGATCTGACATGATTCCGGACGGCGGTTGACGCATGCCGAGCGATCGCCAGGCACCCTCGGGCCCGTTCACATCAATAATGTCGGCGGTGCACAGCGACCCCTGATCGACAAATCTGCGCAGCGCACAAGCGATATGGACAGTCGAGGCGCCGACATGTGTTCCGATTTCCAGAACGCGGCGTGGCTTGAAGTACCCGATCAAATGGTAAAGGGCGCGCCGGTCACCAGGATTGACGCCACCGGCAATCTCGCCCGCACCAAACACCCCAGCGATCCCGGCGTGATCTTCGGCGAAGGCCGCACCGATCGCAGGGTCGTTCATGGCAGACGTCAGCTCCAAATCGGACACGCACCTCAAATTCGCGCCGTCGAATTTCAATGAAGGCTGCAGCCGCCAGGCTCTGGCATCCAGATAATTCCGCACCGGCCCTCTGAGCACAGTCGGGACCAGTCGTTGTAAGGCAGCAGTGAACCGCATCATGAATCTCCCGGCCCGGGCACGGGCCTGCACTTTTTCTGGTACCGCACCGCCCGGGCGCATAGGACGCGCATTTGGCGTACCTGGCGGTGGATGTGCTACATAGCAAAATCCTGCCGATCTCGCGGCCCCAACGAGGGCGCCGTCGGGCCCGCACCTCTAGGAGACGGGGATCCACTCCCCCGGTAACACATGCTGCGGATTTCCCGCGACCTTTCGATCGACGAGAACGACATCGAGATCTCTTTCGTCCGCGCTTCCGGCCCGGGTGGGCAGAACGTCAACAAGCTTTCCACCGCCGCGCAATTGCGTTTCGACACCCGCCGGATCGCGCTGCCGGAAGATGCTGCGTTACGGCTGAACCGGCTGGCCGGCCAGCGCATGACCAAGGACGGCGTGATCGTGATTCATGCGCAGCGCTTCCGCACCCAGGAGCGCAACCGCGCCGACGCCATCGACCGCCTGCTCGAACTGTTGCGCGAAGCGATGACACGGCCGATCCCACGGCGCGCTACGAAGCCGACGCTGGGCTCGAAAACCCGCCGACTGGAAGGCAAGAAGCGCCGCAGCGACATCAAGGCGAAACGCGGCTCGGCCCGGTTCGACGATTGAGGGCCTGAGAACAGCGGGGAGAGTCTGGGGGTTTTCCGCGCGCGGCCTCCCCTCAACCGGCAAAACTCCCTAAATTGGGGCCTCATATCCATGAGTCGCCCATGCCCGTCCGCCAGCTCCCCGAACAGGTCGTCAACCGCATCGCCGCCGGCGAGGTGGTCGAACGTCCCGCCAGCGTGGTCAAGGAACTGGTGGAAAATGCCATCGACGCCGGCGCCAGCCGGATCGACATCTTCACCGATGGCGGCGGCAGGCGGCGGATCGGCATCACCGACGACGGCAGCGGCATGACCCATGGCGATCTGGCGCTTGCGGTCGATCGCCACGCCACCTCCAAGCTCGACGACGAGGACCTGTTGCGGATCCGTACGCTGGGGTTTCGCGGCGAGGCGCTGCCCTCGATCGGCGCGGTGGCGAAGCTCGGCATCACCACGCGCCAATCGAGCGAGCCGCACGCCTGGTCGCTGTCGGTCGAAGGCGGCGTCAAATCCGGCATCATGCCGGCGGCGCTGAGCCAGGGCACCCGGGTCGAGGTCAGCGATCTCTTTTATGCGACGCCGGCACGGCTGAAATTCCTCAAGACCGACCGCACCGAAGCCGAAGCGATCCGCGAAGTGGTCCGCCGCCTCGCCATGGCGCGGCCCGACATCGCCTTCACGCTGGCCGGCGAGGAGCGCGCGCCGGTGACCTGGGCCGCGGCGCTGCCCGGCTCTGCCGGTCGGCTGACAAGGCTCGGCGATATCCTGGGCGCTGATTTTCGAAGCTGCGCCATCGAGGTGCGCAGCGAGCGCGAAGGCGTGGCGGTCGAAGGCTTTGCCGCAGCACCCTCGCTGACCCGCGCCAACGCGCTCGGGCAGTATCTGTTCGTCAACGGCCGCCCGGTGCGCGACAAGCTCATTATCGGCGCGGTACGCGCGGCCTATTCCGACTATCTGCCGCGCGACCGCCATCCGGTCGTGGCGCTGTTCGTGACACTGGAACCGCAGGAGGTCGACGCCAATGTGCATCCGGCCAAGACCGAAGTCCGGTTCCGCAATGCCGGCCTGGTCCGCGCACTGATCGTGCACGCGCTCAAGGAGGGGCTTGCCCGCGAAGGCAAGCGCACCGCCGCCAACAGCGACGGCGCGGCGCTGGCATCATTCCGCCCGTCGTTTGCGCCGCGTCCCGGCAATTGGGACTGGCGTCGCTCGCCGGCCTATCCGGTCCGGCCGATGCCGGGCTTCGAGGGCTCGGCAGCAACCGCGTTCGCCGAACCGGGACAGGCCGCATTCGACGTCGGCACGCCGACCGCCGACGTGCGCTTTCAGGAGCAGCCGTCCGCCGAGCTGCTCGACCGTCCGCTCGGCGCGGCGCGGACGCAGATTCACGAGACCTATATCGTGTCGCAGACCCGCGACGGCCTCGTGGTGGTGGACCAGCACGCCGCGCATGAACGCATCGTCTATGAAAGGCTCAAGGCGTCGCTGGCGCGCAACGGCGTGCAGCGCCAGATCCTCTTGATCCCGGAGATCGTCGAACTCGACGAAGCGACCGTCGAGCGGCTGCTCCAGCGCGCCGACGAGCTGGCGTCGTTCGGGTTGGCGATCGAATCCTTCGGCCCCGGTGCGGTCGCGGTGCGCGAGACGCCGTCGCTGCTCGGCAAGACCAACGCCGCGGCATTGCTGCGCGATCTCGCCGAACACATGGCCGAATGGGACGAGTCGCTGCCGCTCGAGCGCCGGCTGATGCATGTCGCCGCCACCATGGCCTGCCACGGCTCGGTCCGCGCCGGCCGCATCCTCAAGCCGGAAGAGATGAACGCGCTGTTGCGCGAGATGGAAGACACGCCGAATTCCGGCCAGTGCAATCACGGCCGGCCGACTTACGTGGAACTGAAGCTTTCGGATATCGAGAAGCTGTTCGGGAGACGGTGAGGCTGTCCCCTCTGGCCTCATCCTGACAGAATGAGGCCCGTCACTGCGCCCGCAAGAACGTAAACTCCGTATCGTCATAAGCCCGCCGCTCCAGCTCCTCGAAGCCATCCGGCGCGACGAACGCGGCATCCTTGGCCTCTTCCACGACCAAGAGCGCACCCGGCGTCAGCCAGCCGCCGTCGCGCAATGAGGCCAGCGCCTTCTCGGCCAATTTCATGCGGTAGGGCGGATCGAGAAACACCAGCGAGAACGGCTCCATCGGGTGCGCGGGGCCGAGGTTGCTGGCGTCGCGGCGGTACACCTTGGTCACGCCGCCCAGGCCCAGCGCCTCGACATTGTTGCGCAACAGCGCCCTCGCCTCGGCGCCGTTGTCGACGAACAGCGCGAACTTCGCCCCGCGCGAGATCGCCTCGATGCCGAGCGCGCCGGTGCCAGCGAACAGGTCGAGCACGCGCGCGTCCGCAATCGGATCGTCATAGGCGTGGATCAGGATGTTGAACAGCGACTCGCGCAAGCGGTCCGCCGTCGGACGGATGTCGCGCGAGGCCGGCGACGCGAGGTTGCGGCCCTTCAATCGCCCACCGACGACGCGCATCGAGCGTCACTCGTCCAGCGGCTTGAGGTCGCGCTTGCCGTGATAGCCGCGCTTCGGACGGCGCGGCGGACCATAGCCGCTGGCTTCTTCCTCGTTGCGGGCGCGGGCTTCCTCGCTGCCGGTGCGCTGCACCAGCACGCGGCGGCCCTTGCGGTCGGCGATCAGGGCGCTCTTGCCGGCAGGCTTGAACGGCTTCTTGCCGCGCGGCGCATTATCGTCGGCGGCATCTTCGCTCGCTTCGCCCGGCATCGGCCGGTTGAAATCCGCGCCTGCGAGTTCGGCAATCTTTTCGCCGAGCTGTTCGCGCAGCACGCGGGTCTTGACCTCCTCGACCTGGCCTTCCTCGATTTCGCCGAGTTGAAACGGTCCGTAGGACACCCGGATCAGCCGGTTCACGTCGAGCCCGAGATGCGCCATGACGTTGCGCACCTCGCGGTTCTTGCCTTCGCGGATTGCGAACACCAGCCAGACATTGGCGCCCTGGTCGCGCTCCAGCGTCGCATCGATCGGGCCATACTTGACGCCGTCGACCTCGACACCCTTTTTCAGTTCGTCGAGCTGCGCCTGCGTGACTTCGCCATGGGCGCGGACACGATAGCGCCGCAGCCAGCCGGTGTCGGGCAGTTCGAGCGCCCGCGCCAAGCCGCCATCATTGGTCAGCAGCAACAGGCCCTCGGTGTTGAAATCGAGCCGGCCGATCGAGATCAGCCGCGGCAAGCCTTCCGGCAGATGGTCGAACACCGTCGGCCGTCCTTCGGGGTCGGCATGGGTGGTCATCAGCCCGCGCGGCTTGTGATACAGGAACAGCCGGGTGCGCTCGCGCGGCGGCAACGGCTTGCCGTCGACGGTGATGACGTCGTTGGCGGAGACGTCGAGCGCCGGCGAATTGATGATGCGGCCGTTGACGGTGACGCGGCCCTGCACGATCCATTCCTCGGCGTCGCGGCGCGAGGCAAGGCCGGCGCGCGACAACACCTTGGCGATGCGCTCGCCGGATTTCTTTTCGCGCGGCGGCCGGGCGGCGCGTTTTTCGAACTCGGGCTTGCGCTCACGATACGCGCCGCGGCCGCCGAAGGCGGGGCGCTTTGCAAACACCTTGCTGTCATCCTCGTTATCGCGGCGCGGCCTTTCGCCCGATGTCTCGCTGCGCGGATGCTCCTGCCAGGAACTGCCGCCCTCGCGATCCCGGCGCGGCCGATCGAATTTCGGCCGGTCCTCGCGGGGACGGTCGAATTTCGGCCGCTCGCGGAACGGACGATCGCCCTGAGGACGATCCCCGTGGGGGCGATCCTCGCGCGGACGCGAAAACCGCGGACGCTCATCGCCGCCGCGATCCTCGCGCGGCTTGTCGTAACGAGGCTTGTCGAATTTCGGCCGATCGAAATTGCGCGCGCCGTCGCGGGGCGGACGGGAATTGCGTCCGGCGTGATCGGGCGAAGACGCATCGCGCTTTTGCCACGGCTTGGACTCGCCTCGCGCCGGACGATCGCCAAAATCCTTGCGCGGGCCACGGTCACCAGGGCCGCTATTGCGGTCCCGGGGCGCACCGCGCGAGAATTTCTTGTCGCCGCCGAATTTTCGCTCGGGCCGGTCGCCGCGGGGACGATCGCCATCGCGCGACGGACGCGCACTGTAGGGGCGGTCGCCCTGCGGCCTGTCGCCACGCGGCGTATAGGGTCGCTTCTCGCCGCCCCCCTCTCGCGGGGTATAAGGCTTCTTGTCGCCGAATTTGCGGTCGGAAAAACGCCCGGCCGGACGCGCATCGCCGCGTTCGCCGCGGGGGGTATAGGGACGCTTCTCGCCGCCGCGGTCGTCGCTGCGGGGACGGTCGTCCCGGTTGAAGCGCTGCGGACGATCGGCAAACGGCCGGTCGCCGCGGGGACGCGGGGCGTCACCGTAATCCCGGCGCGGGGCGTCGCCGTCGCGTTTGCCGGCGTAGGATTTGCCGGCACCCGCATAGGGCTTCTTGGCGTAGGATTTGGCGCCATCGGATTTGCCGGCATAGGGCTTCCGCTCGCCCTCGCCTTTGCCGGCAAAGCCGCGCTTGGCGAATTTCTTCTCGGGTCCCCGGGCGGCGCCGGAACGGCCCTTGCCGCCGGAGGGACGGTCACGCCGGCCGCGGGAATCGTTGTTTTTATCGTGAT
>JBAQER010000570.1:0-2298 GCA_049286845.1 Bradyrhizobium sp. | reverse complement strand
GTGAAGGACCGTGTCGCCCGCGGCATCGCGGCAGTACCCAACGAACGTTGCCGCATGATGTCGGATACGCAGCCGCCCTGGTCCTTCCTCAAGATCTTCCGCTACCTCGAAAGCTTCGGCGCGGTGTCGATTGGTTCGCTCTACACCTTTGCCCTCGAAGGCATCTGGGAAGACAAGCCCGATGGCAGCTGGGGCGGCCGGTCCTTGCCCTGGGAGAAGGGCATCGAGATGAATACCCGCGACCAGATAGTGCGCCTGTATGCCGACTGGAACCTGTCGAAGCCGCAATGGCAGCACTTCTTCGATCCGCGCCTGAAGACCGCAATGATGCTGCGCATCGTCAAGGAGTGGCAGGTAGATGGCGTCATGCTGCACCTGAACCGCGGCTGCGAAGGTCTTTCAATGGGCATCATGGAAAACCGGCAGGGTATCGCCAATGCGGGTGTTCCGATCATGACCTTCGAAGGCAACATGGGTGACGAACGGGAATTCGACGAAGTGCGCACGCAGGCCCGGGTCGATGCCTTCATGGAACAGCTCGGCTTGCGTCGCCAGGCCGCCTAACGTGACGAGGAGAGAAGACAAATGATTACCGCTGGAATCGATATGGGCTCACGCAGCGTCAAGGTCGTGCTGCTGGAAGAACTCAAGGTAGACGGAGCGCCGCAGCTCAAATACGGCGTCAAGAAGACGCACATCATGATGCCCGGCGACCTCGACCAGGACCAGGCCGCCGACAAGGCCTTCGACGACGCTTTGGCCGCCGCCGGCCTCAAGCGCACAGACGTCGCGGCCATCTTCGCCACCGGCGCCGGCAGGAAGCAGGTCGGCTTTGCCACCGAAGGCATCACCGAAATGACCGCCGGCGCCAAGGGCGCGGTCTATATGTACCCGCAAGCCAGAACCGTCGTCGATGTCGGCGCCGAAGAAGGCCGCGGCATGAAGACCGACGGCGAAGGCCGCGCCATCGACTTCGCCGGCAACGAGAAATGCGCCGCCGGCGCCGGCTCGTTCGCCGAAGCCATGAGCCGGGCGCTGCAGATGACCCTCAAGGAATTCGGCGAAGCCAGCCTGCAGTCCGACAAGACCATCCCGATGAACGCCCAATGCACCGTCTTCGCCGAATCCGAAGTGGTCTCCCTGATCCACTCGGCGACGCCGAAGAACGACATCGCCAAGGCCGTGCTCGACGCCGTCGCCAGCCGCGTCTGCGCCATGGTGCGCCGCGTCGGCATCGAAGGCGAAGTCGTCCTCATTGGCGGCATGGTGCATAACGCCGGCTTCGTCCAGTCGCTGAAGAACGCGATGGGCGTCGACACCATATCCCTGCCCGACATGCCGGAATACATCAGCGCGCTGGGCTGCGCCCTGATCGCCGCCGAACGTCAGCACTAACCCCTACGGAAGAGGAGCTAGAACATGAATGCAGAAGTGAGTGCACCCGTGGTGGCCGAAACGGCCCCGGAGAAGAAGGAATTCTGGCGCTGGCAGGAAAGCGTCTGGATCGACGAGACCAAGGACTGGAAGACCGCCAAGATCATCACCTGCGGCATCGACGTCGGCTCCGTCTCGTCCCAGGCCGTACTCGTCGTCGATGGCGAACTCTACGGCTTCAACAGCATGCGCACCGGCAACAACTCGCCGGATTCCGCCACCAACGCCCTGCAAGGCGTGATGGACAAGTGCGGCATGAAGCTCGAAGACATCCATTATGTGGTCGGCACCGGCTACGGCCGGGTCAATGTGCCCTTCGCCCACAAGGCCATCACCGAAATCGCCTGCCATGCCCGTGGCGCCAACTACATGGGCGGCAACGGCGTGCGCACCATCCTCGACATGGGCGGCCAGGACTGCAAGGCGATCCACTGCGACGAAAAGGGCAAGGTCACCAACTTCCTGATGAACGACAAGTGCGCCGCCGGCACCGGTCGCGGCATGGAAGTGATTTCCGACCTGATGCAGATCCCGATCGCCGAACTCGGTCCGCGTTCCTTCGACGTCGATGTCGAGCCGGCTGCCGTCTCATCGGTCTGCGTGGTGTTCGCCAAATCCGAGGCGCTGGGCCTGCTCAAGGCCGGCTATACCAAGAACAAGGTGATCGCGGCGTATTGCCAGGCCATGGCCGAGCGCGTCGTTTCGCTGCTGGAGCGGATCGGCGTCGAGGAAGGCTTCTTCATCACCGGCGGCATCGCCAAGAATCCGGGCGTGGTCAAGCGCATCGAAAAGATCCTCGGCATCAAGGCCATGGAGACCAAGGTCGATAGCCAGATCGCCGGTGCCCTTGGCGCCGCGCTGTTC
>JBAQER010000569.1:0-1958 GCA_049286845.1 Bradyrhizobium sp. | reverse complement strand
CGCCGCTCGAGCCTGGCATGGTTCCGGTCCTGGACGTGGACGGCTGGACCGACGAACAGTTCCGGGCCTACGTGGTCGCCGACAACCGGATTGCCGAGAACGCAGGGTGGGACGAGAAGCTGCTGCGGCTTGAGGTGTCGGACCTCAAGGCGGCCGACTTCGATCTGTCGGTCCTGGGCTTCGCGCCCGGGGAACTGGCCGACTTGTTGGGCGCTGGACCAGGGAGCGAACCTGACAACATCCCGCCGGCGCCGACGGTCCCGGTATCGAGGCCTGGTGACCTGTGGCTGATGGGCGCGCACCGGGTAATGGTTGGAGATTGCCGTGATCCCGCGCAGGTGGCGCGGCTGCTGGATGGCCGCGCGCTGAATCTGGCTTTCACGTCGCCGCCGTATGCCGAACAGCGCGACTACGACGAGTCAAGCGGCTTTCGGCCGATACCGCCGCGCGAATATGTCGAATGGTTCGCGCCGGTCGCCGCCAACATTGCGGCAGCGCTGGCCGAAGACGGCTCGTGGTTCGTGAACATCAAGCCGCCGGGCGTCGGTCTGGACACCGACCTTTACGTGTTCGATCTGGTAATCGCGCACGTCCGCAGTTGGGGGTGGCACTTCGCCACGGAGTTCTGTTGGGAGCGCAACGGCGTGCCGAAGTCGGTCACGCAAAGGTTCAAGAATCAGTTCGAGCCGGTCTATCAGTTCACGCGCGGACGTTGGAAGATGAATCCGGACGCGGTGCGACATGCGTCGGATAACGTGCCGATGGCTGGCGGCGAAGGCTCAGGCAACACGACATGGCGGAACGCGCAAGGCGGCGTCGGTGATGTATCTGTGAGCGGCAGTTTCGGCGCGGCGAAAAAGAAACGCGACGCCAACAGCGGGACGATGGCAAAAATGCAAGGCGTTAAAGGCGGTCCGAATGTGGTAAAGAAAAAAAGGAAACACGGGCGGCACGGCGGCTCTCCGGTCGATGAAAACATTCGTCTATTTGCTACACTAGCTGGCGATGGTCGAACATTCGAGGAACTGAAGCGTGAGCGACAGGGGACCGAAGCCAGCGCCGCTACTGAATAATCCACCGGTCAATCTTGAACCGCCGGCCTGGTTGACCGCTGTGCAAAAGCAGATATGGCGCGAGGCATTCTTGAGCGCGCCTGCTGGACTTCTGGTAGAGATGGACGCCAGCCTGCTCACGGCTTGGGTGGTGGCGAGCGATCTGCACCGTCAGGCGTGCGAGGAATCGCAGAAACTGCCGCTGATCGTGAAGTCGCCGAACAAGGAGGTGCCGATGCAAAACCCGTACCTCGCCATCATCAACAGGCAGTCCGAGATCATGACCAAATGCGCGGGTGAGTTGGGCTTTACCCCCATCAGCCGCACGCGCATGTCCAGGCTCGGGAAAGCGCCGGCGCGGAAAATTCTCCAGGACGAGCCGATGGGCAAGAAAGCGAAGGCCGACGCCGAAGCGAAGGTCGCGCAGCAGGGCACGGATTGGCAGGGGCTTCTCGACAACCCGCCGCCGCAGATTCAGTAGCCGATGGCCTGGGACCTGTCCTGTCCGGACTGGGAATCGCGGCTAAAGCAGGGGAAGTCCCTGGTGCCCGACCTGCCGTTGTGGCGAGCCGAGGCCGACCGGGCGGTCGCGGTTTTCAACAAACTGAAGCTGGCCGACGTGCCGGGTACCCCGGACATGGGGGCGGCCGGTGGCGATTGGTTCCGCGACATCGTGCGGGCGTTGTTCGGGTCCGTGGACCGGGCGACGGGCGAGCGGATGATCCGCGAGATTTTCCTCTTGGTCGCGAAGAAGAACAACAAAACCGGGGGTGGTGCGTTGCTCATGCTCACCGCCCTGCTGTTGAACCGGCGGCCGAACGCACCGTTCCTGTTCGTAGCACCCGTCCATGACGTCGCCGAGGTGGCGTTCGCTGCGGCCTCGGGGGCGATTGCCTTGGACGAGGT
>JBAQER010000568.1:0-5499 GCA_049286845.1 Bradyrhizobium sp. | reverse complement strand
TTGCCTCATTCCACGAATCAAACCCGGTCAGGCTACAAGGCTTCCCTCGTCAGATGAATCCCCGAACAATCGAACAAGCTTCATGGAATCGATGGTCTAGGGGATCATCAAATTGCTTACGATCCTCCTTGCGGATGGCACGGAAGGCGGTGGGCGCGGTGAACAGGGCGACAGCCTTGTGCTCGGAGATCACGCGCCAGAATGCGCCGGCATCGGGCCTGCCGACCGGCTTGCCCTCATACATGACCGAGGTCGCGCCGTGGATCAGCGGGCCATAGACGATGTAGCTGTGGCCGACCACCCAGCCGATACCGGAGCCGCACCACCAGACCTCGCCCGGCTTGACGCCGTAGAGATTGAACATCGACCATTTCAGCGCGACCAGATGCCCGCCATTGTCGCGCACGACGCCCTTGGGGATGCCGGTGGCGCCCGAGGTGTAGAGGATATAGAGCGGATCAGTGGCGGCGACCGGCACGCAGTGCGCGGCCTTGCCCTCGTTCAGAGCCTTGCGCCGCAGACTGGCCCAATCATAGTCGCGGCCCGCCGTGAGCTCGCAAATGTGCTGCGGGCGTTGCAGGATGATGCAGGCTTTCGGCTTTGCGTGCGACAGATGGATGGCTTCATCGAGCAGCGGCTTGTAGTGCACGCTGCGGCCTGGCTCGATGCCGCAGCTTGCGGAGAAGACGAGCTTCGGCTGCGCATCGTCGATGCGGGTACGAGCTCCTTTGCGGCGAAGCCGCCGAACACCCCGCTGTGCACCGCGCCGATCCGCGCGCAGGCCAGCAGCGCCACCACCGCTTCCGGCACCATCGACATATAGAAGATGACGCGATCGCCTTTCGCCACGCCGAAATCCTGCATGACCGCGGCGAGCGTCTTCACGTCGTCGAGTAGTTCCGCATAGGTGAATTTCGTGATCGTGCCGGTCAGCGGCGAATCGTGGATCAGCGCGACCTGATCAGCACGGCCGCCGGCCAAGTGGACCCGCATTCCATTGCGCAATGTTCTACTTTCTGACCGCCTCGGTCAATTCCGGCACGGCCTGATAAAGGTCCGCGACAAGGCCATAGTCGGCAACCTGGAAAATCGGAGCGTCCTCGTCCTTGTTGATCGCAACGATCACCTTGGAATCCTTCATGCCGGCGAGATGTTGAATCGCACCGGAAATGCCGATGGCAATATAAAGCTTCGGCGCTACGACCTTCCCGGTTTGTCCTACCTGCCAGTCGTTCGGCGCGTAGCCTGCATCAACCGCCGCGCGCGACGCACCCATGGCCGCGCCGAGCTCGTCGGCCAGAGGTTCGATATACGTTGTGAAGTTCTCCGCGCTCTGCATCGCACGTCCGCCGGAGACGATGATTTCGGCCGAGGTGAGTTCCGGACGATCGCTCTTAGCAACGTTCGCGCCGACAAAGCTCGACAGGGCCGGATCGCTGGCAGCCGCGACGGCTTCGACACCGGCACTGCCGCCCTCGCCCGCAGAGCGGAAAGTCGAGGTGCGCACGGTGATGACTTTCTTGGCGTCCCTCGATTTTACCGTTTGAATCGCATTGCCGGCATAGATGGGCCGTTCGAACGTGTCCGGCGAGACAACTTTGATAATCTCGGACACCTGCATCACGTCGAGCAAGGCCGCGACCCGTGGCATCACGTTCTTGAAACGAGATGTCGCAGGAGCGACGAACGCATCGTAAGAACCTGCCAGCGAAACAACCAGCACGGCCAATGGCTCGGCGAGATCGTGCTCGTAGATCGCGCTCTCCGCCAGCAGCACCTTTGTCACACCAGCGAGTTTCGCGGCTGCTTCCGCGACGGCCCTGGTGCCTTGGCCGCCACCAGCGACAAGAACGTGGACTTCGGCACCGAGCGCTGTCGCGGCAGTGAGCGCCTTGTTGGTTGAGTCCTTGAGCGTGGAATGCTCGTGTTCGGCAATCAGCAGCGTCGCCATCACAGCACTCCCGCGTCGTTCTTCAGCTTCGAGATAAGTTCGGCGACATCCTTGACCTTCACGCCGGCCTTGCGTGTCGGCGGCTCGGAGGTCTTGAGAATTTCGAGGTGCGGCGACAAATCGACACCAAATGAATCGGCGGTCTTTTCTTCGATAGGCTTCTTCTTGGCCTTCATGATGTTGGGCAGGCTCGCATAGCGCGGCTCGTTGAGACGCAGATCGGTCGTAACGATCGTCGGTCCCTTGACTGTGATCGTCTGCAAACCGCCATCGACCTCGCGCGTCACCTTGAAATCCGCCCCTTCAACCTCGAGTTTTCGATGCGAACGTCGCCTGCGGCCAGCCGAGCAGAGCTGCCAGCATCTGGCCTGTCTGGTTGGAATCGTCATCGATGGCCTGCTTGCCCAGAATAACGAGGCCGGGCTGTTCACTTTCCATAACGGCTTTGAGAAGCTTCGCAACGGCCAGAGGTTCAACGACAGCGTCCGTCTTCACGTGAATGCCGCGATCGGCGCCCATCGCCAGTCCGGTACGAATGGTTTCGGTTACCTGTGCAGGGCCGATGGACACCACGACGACCTCGGTTGCCTTGCCTGCCTCTTTCAGTCGCAGGGCTTCCTCCACAGCGATCTCGTCAAAAGGATTCATCGACATCTTGGCGTTGGCAGTATCGACACCCGAGCCATCGCTCTTGAGACGGATTTTGACGTTGTAATCGACGACGCGCTTGACGGGGACAATGACTTTCATAGCGACTTTCTTGCAGGAATAACGTCGGTTTTTTCGAGGAGGCTGCGTCAAGCAACTCGACGACACCAGGCCCTTTCGTCGTTCACACCGCAATGCGAAACGCCAACGAGTCTCGACGAATGCACTTTGTGACTTATCGGGCGGTCCCAATCAGCGAATTGAATTGTGAAGCCCGGCCATGATTTCCACGGCGCAGTTCGTATGCACCGATTGATTTATTATGACCGGATTACCTCGTCAGCCAGGAGTTTGGCCGCTTCTTCATCGCTGTAACCCGCTTCCGCAAGAATATCCTTGGAATCGGCTCCGATCCTTGAGCGACCGGCCCAACGCAGCTGGCCCGGCTTATTGGTAAAACGCGGCACCACGTTTTGCAGGAGAACGGAGCCAAGCTCTGGATCAGGTAAGCGCACGAAGGCTTCGCGCGCCGTCATGTGTGGATCTTTCACAAGCTGTTCCGCGTCATATATGGGACCTGCTACAACTTCGGCCTTCTCAAACACAGCAAGAACTTCGGCCTGCGTGTGTCGACCTATCCAGTCGGCCATGATCCCATCGATCTCGTCGATACGTTCGACCCGCATCTGATTTGTGGCAAGAGTCGGATCTTCGGCAAGATCCGGTCGGCCGATCGCGCGAAACAAGCGCATCACCGGTTCGTTGGCGGCACCCGACAGCACCACCCATCGATCATCCAGAGTACGGTAAGAGTTGCGTGGGACAGTCCAGGTCGATCGATTGCCCTTGCGCATTGGAGACTGGCCCAATTGGTCATAATGAACGACCATAGATCCGAGCGCTGGAACCATCGGCTGGATCAGATCAACATCGATCTCGTCTCCGACACCGCCATTGCGCTGCCGATCGAATAGAGCAGCCAGAAGACTGTATGCGCCGGTTAGCGCCGCAATGGAATCCGCGAGCGGATACGCCGGGAGCGTGGGTGGTCCGTTTCCGTCTCCCGTCACGTGAGCAAAGCCGCTGAATGCCTCGGCGAGCGTCCCGAGTCCCGGACGTTGGCTATATGGCCCCGTCTGGCCCCATCCGCTGATATGCAACATGACCAAACCAGGGTTCGTCTTGCGGAGCGTCGCGTAATCCAGCCCCCATTTTTTGAGCCGGCCCGGCCGAAAGTTCTCAATCATCGCATCCGCGCTGCCAACCAGGCGTCGCAAGACGTCGGCGCCCGCGGGCTTTCCCAGGTTGATGGAAATCAACCGCTTATTGCGACCCATTACGCGCCACCACAACGCGTGACCGTCCTTCATTGGGCCCATCTTACGCACTTCATCTCCTGCAGTGTGCTCAACTTTGATCACATCCGCACCGAGATCGCTGAGAAACGCCGAAACAAGCGGACCGGCGAACAGCATTCCTACGTCGATGATACGCACGCCGACCAGAGGCCCTGAGGCCGCCGGCACACGAGTTTCATAATTTGAGCCAAATGACATTGTCTTAGCTCAAAAGCTTGCGAGCGATGAGATGGCGTTGAATTTCGCTTGTGCCACCGCCGATTTGAGTGTGGCGAACATAGCGGAAAAACAGCGTCAACGGCAATTCAAGCGATTCCCCCATAGCGCCGTGAATTTGAATCGCTTTGTCCAATGTACGGCTACCCCAATCGGACGCGCAGAGCTTGACCATTGCCGCTTCGTTTCGCACATCCTGTCCCTTGTCAGCCCGAGACGCGTTCTCGTAGACCAACGCTCTAAGCGCCTGAATATCGATATACATGTCGACGAGCTTCCATTGGATCGCCTGACGTTCTGCAATGGGCTTGCCGAAGGTCACACGCTGCTTGGCCCATTCGATCGACATGTCGAGCGCGCGCTGCATTTTTCCGAGAGCATACGGGCCTCGCATCAGTCGGTCGTGAATGGTGAGCCAGGTCTGACCTAGCGTGAAGCCCTTTCCGACTTCGCCCAATACGGCCTCATCGCTGACACGACAATTGTCGAAATGCACGATGTACTGCGCGGTCCGCGGCCCCAGCCAGGTGCTTATCCCCGGCTGATCGACCTTGACGCCCGGATTGTTGCGATCGACCAAAAACATGGTGATGCCGCCACGCTGACGCTTTCCCGGATCCGTCACGGCCTGGACGAGCATGAAGTCGCACTCGGCCGCCATCGAAATCCACATCTTCGTGCCGTTCAATACCCAGGACGAGCCGTCGCGTACTGCCCGCGTTTGCATCATCCCGCCAGGATCAGAGCCGGCATTCGGCTCTGTCTGCGCAAAGCTGCTTGTCTTCTCTCCCTCGATCACCGGCGTCAGGTACTTCTCCGCCTGCGATTTAGTGCAATGATAAAGTATGTTTGGAACGTTCGCGAATGGAAACGGAACGGCGGTATACATGAACTCTTCCAGAACAACGGCACGCGCCAGCATGGAGAGTCCGCTGCCACCATGTGATTCAGGAACGAGGAGATACCAGAACCCGGTGTCTCTCGAGATCTTGACCAGCCGCTCGACGATTTTTTCTGAGAATACTGCTTTGAGCGCGAGCGTCTCTTTGAGACCGTAAGCGTGCCCCGGGTGTGGAAGAAACTCTCTCTCGAGCGGGAGCAATTCTTCACGAACGATCCTCCGCGCGAGATCACGATAAGTCACGACATCTTGCGGCAGTTCAAAACTTGACGAGGTGTCCTGGGATTGGTCCAGGCCATAAGAAGGATTGGCTGAACCTGATGCCGCAGCCTTGGCGCGGAGTGAAGTGCTCATATCATTTCCCTTAAGTTACGATTTCGCTGTCGGCGTAGAGGTCTCTCACGCGATCCAGCCCGTCCAAGTCC
>JBAQER010000567.1:0-1536 GCA_049286845.1 Bradyrhizobium sp. | reverse complement strand
CGGTTTCCCCTGTGGCTTCATCGCAAGGCCGGCGTGGTGAAGGCTGTCGTCGAATGGCATTGAGGATGACCGGTTGGACTTGCCAAAAGTGGTCTGGCGCTTCATTCCGTCATGAACCTAGGCCTATGACCGCCTGAAAAAGTTCTAAAAAACAATTTCAATTCGAAATGTTTTGGCGCATACTTGGGGTATGGGACGCCCACCCCTGAGTATCGAAGTCAAACCGAAGGACCAAAACGAGCTGACGAAGCTTTTGAGCGGCGGCGTACAGCAGGTCCGTGTGGTCCTGCGAGCCCTGGCGCTCCTGCAGTTGGCCAAGGGCGTCAGTGCGCCGCGGATTTCCAGTGTGATCCCACTCACTCCGCAGGCCATTCGGAAGGTCGGCCATCGTTACCAAGAGGGAGGCCTCGAACCCGCGCTCTATGACAAGCAGCGCCCCGGCGCTGCGGCTGTGCTGGACGACAACCAGAAGCAGCGGATCATCGCCATGGTGTGCAGCGACCCGCCCGATGGCCGCGCCCGCTGGACCGTGCGACTGGTGGCGCAGGAGGCGGTGAAGCGGCGACTGGTTCCACGCGTGGGAAGGGAAACCATCCGGATTTTGCTCCTCGACCACGACCTGAAGCCGTGGCGGGAAAAAAATGTGGTGCGTGGCCGAACTCAACGACGAGTACATCGCCAAGATGGAAGACGTGCTGGAGACGTATGAAAAATCGTACGATCCCAAGGCACCGGTGGTGTGTCTGGATGAGAAGCCGGTCACGCTGCACGCCGACGTCCGCCCAGCCTCTCCGGCCGGGCCGGGACGGGAAGCGCGGCGGGATAACGAGTACGAGCGGCGTGGCACAGCCAATGTTTTCTGTGCGGTAGAGCCGAAGGCGGGCCGGCATTTCACCTTTCCTACGCCCGATCGGTCGGCCTTTGAGTTCGCCCAAGTCGCCTGCCACCTGGCCATGCAGTACCCGGAGGCGGAAACCATCCACCTGGTCATGGACAACCTCAACATCCACTGCCGCAAGTCGTTGACGGACGTTTTCGGGGTGGAGGTCGGCAGTGAGATCTGGGACCGGTTCACGGTTCACTTCACACCCACCCACGGAAGCTGGCTTAATCAGGCCGAAATCGAAATCGGCATCTTCTCGCGGCAATGCCTCGGTACCAGAAGAATCCCTGATCTCAAGACGCTGCGCCGGGAAAGCCGGGCATGGAACCGCCGAATGAACCGCGAAGGCATCAAGATCAACTGGAAATTCGACCGCCGAGCCGCCCGTCGCAAATTCGGTTATAAAAGGAAATCTTTCAAGCGGTCATAGACCTAGAGAGGGCCTTTCGACCCGGTCGCCATCGGCATAAGAGATCCCACGGGATCGGGAGCTGGAAACGCACTTGTGACCAAGCACGGAGTTTAAGCTGAATTCGTAGGAGCGCTCTCCCCTGATAGCTCGCCACGCGCGTTGGCCGGACCTCGCCGGAATACGACGCCCACCGGCGCTTTCGAGGCCAGCAGGACATGCAGGCGGGCTGGGAACTTGGGCG
>JBAQER010000566.1:0-2480 GCA_049286845.1 Bradyrhizobium sp. | reverse complement strand
CGCTTTTACCCAGGACCGAGATGCCACCGGAGATCCTCCCATGTACGAGAGAACCCGATTTGGAACGACACCGCACTCTCAGAAAGTCGTGCAAGATTCGGACGCTTACATACGAGCCACGGATGGCGAGATAAAAGCGCCGACTGCCGTCGTGCTGATATGGCTGTGAGAGTGGAGGTTACGATGCATCCCATCAAATCGCCTGCCAGCGCTTTTGCCAAAAAATCAGGGAAATCAGTCTCCCCAGAGCCGTCGCCTGTCCCGAGCCTTCGGAGAACCCTGTGAATCCGCGCGACAATGAGCTGAGAATCCGCCCTGGCCGCATCCGCGACCACGGGCGCGGAGCGGCCAAGCCAAAGAGTTTCGTTGGCCAGGTCATGCGGGCCGCCAGGAAAGCTGGCCACACGGGCAGGGGGTTTGGTCGGGAAAAGGGAAGTAGCGGCTTCCGCTTTGGGCGAGGACGTTCCGCGGCATTGGCTCTGTCGCTTCGCTCGCCTTCGCGTCGGGTGGTGATCAAGGCGCGTGTGGTCCGGCATCGCGGCAGCCGGTTTCGATCAGCGCCGCTCGCCAAACATGTCATCTACCTCAGACGTGAGGGCGTGACGCGCGACGGTACAGATGCTCGCATGTTCGATGCGCGATCCGACGTCGCCGACGAGCGTGGCTTCGCCGAGCGCTGCGAGGATGATCGGCATCATTTCCGCTTCATCGTTTCGCCGGAGGATGCCGCAGAGATGACCGATCTGCGCGCCTTTGCGCGCGAGTTCATGGGGGATGTGGAGCGCGATCTCGCCAGCAAACTCGACTGGGTCGCGATCGACCACTGGAACACCGACAATCCGCATGTCCATGTCCTGATCCGGGGACGAGCCGACGACGGGAAGGACCTCGTCATCAGCCGCGACTACATAAGCCGGGGTTTTCGAGCCCGTGCCGAGGAGCGTGTCACGCTGGAGCTTGGTCCGCGCAGTGAGCAGGACATTCGATCTGCCCTTGAGCGGGACGTCGAAGCCGAACGCTGGACCGGCCTCGACCGTGCCCTGCGTACCGCTGCCGACGAAGGCGCAGGCATCGTCAACCTGCGGCCCCACACCCCCGAGAACGATCCCGAACTGAGACGGCTCATGGTTGGCCGGGCCGCCAAACTCGAACGCCTCGGTCTTGCGGATCAAATCGAACCGGGGTGCTGGACGCTGAAACCCGGTCTGGAGGACACGCTACGCAATCTTTCAATCCGCGGGGACATCATCAAGACGATGCATCGGGCGATGTCAGCTGGCGGGCGTGAGGTCGATGTTTCAGGGTTTGCTCTTCACGGCGATGATCCCGGCGATCGCGTGCTCGGCCGGCTGGTACAGCGTGGCCTGCTTGACGAATTGAAAGGGTCCGCCTTCGCCATTGTTGAAGGGGTCGATGGCCGAACGCACCACGTCAGCTTTTCCGATCTTGAAATGACCGGTGACGCCCAACCCGGTGCGATCGTCGAAGCGCGCGTTTATGAGGATGCAAACGGCAGGAAGAGACTCTCGCTTGCAATCCGGTCAGACCTCTCTCTGCAGGAGCAGATCACTGCATCGGGCGCAACGTGGCTCGACCGCCAGCACCTCGCGCGGGAGCCTATTGCGACAGGCGGTGGCTTCGGTGCGGAAGTGAGGGCCGCGATGGATCGTCGCGTGGAGCACCTTGTCAGCGAAGGGTTGGCGCGCCGACAGGGGCAGCGGGTCATCTTTGCCCGCGACTTGCTCGACACGCTGCGGAGGAGAGAACTCGACAACGCGGCCCAGAAGATTGCCGCCAGGACCGGGCTTCTCTACCGGCCGTCGGAGGAGGGAGGCCACATCGCCGGCATCTACCGCCAGCGGGTGACGTTGGCTTCAGGCCGGTTCGCAATGATCGATGATGGGCTTGGCTTCCAGCTCGTGCCCTGGCGGCCAGCCTTGGAGCGACAGCTTGGGCGTGAGATTGCCGGCATCGCGATGCCGGGCGGGAGGGTCGATTGGGGGCAGGGACGAAAGCGCGGGTTAGGACTGTAGTGCCGGATTGTCGGCGATTCGCTCGACCGACGCTTCGTATTCAAGCAACACTCCGGTGGAGGGACGCCGAGGGGGAAGAGCCTTACCCTGTACGCCAGATTATTGTCGGGCTCTAGAATTTCGTGTAGGGGGAGGCGATGGGTCGATTGCTTTGGTATGCCAGTAAGCATTCCAAAGTGAGCATTCCAGAGAAAATGCGCTCGGTTCTGGCAGACGATCCTGCCGGCGAGACGCCGGTAGCCGAAGTAAGGGAACGAATCCTTAAACGTATTGCATTTCCGGTAAGGATCACCCTGCCTGCTGAAATTTTTGGACGTGTGGTATCGCAGCCCAAGGCCGGAGTTTAGAAGATCACCGACGAGGGCAGAACTTATCTCAGTTCCCTCAATTGATTGAATCGAGCTCGTCACCGTGTCGTATCATGACCAGTTTGCATCGCAGGGGATG
>JBAQER010000565.1:0-19721 GCA_049286845.1 Bradyrhizobium sp. | reverse complement strand
GCGCATCAGAAAGAGGACGAGGTGCATCAATGATTCAGATGCAGACCAACCTCGACGTGGCCGATAATTCAGGCGCACGCCGTGTCATGTGCATCAAGGTGCTTGGGGGCTCCAAGCGCCGCTATGCCACCGTGGGCGACGTTATTGTCGTGTCGATCAAGGAAGCGATTCCGCGCGGCAAGGTGAAGAAGGGCGACGTCATGAAGGCCGTCGTGGTGCGGGTCCGCAAGGACATTCGCCGCGCCGACGGCTCCGTCATCCGCTTCGACCGCAACGCCGCCGTGCTGATCAACAATCAGTCGGAGCCGGTCGGCACCCGTATCTTCGGGCCCGTGCCGCGCGAACTGCGTGCCAAGAACCACATGAAGATCATTTCGCTTGCGCCGGAGGTGCTGTGATGGCTGCCAAGATCCGGAAGGGTGACAAGGTCATCGTGCTGACCGGCCGCGACAAGGGTCGCACCGGCGAGGTGTTCGAGGTGCGTCCCGATGACAACAAGGCGCTGGTCCGCGGGATCAACCTCGTGAAGCGTCACCAGAAGCAGACCCAGGCGCAGGAGGGCGGCATCATCTCGAAGGAGGCGCCGATCCACCTGTCCAACATCGCGATCGTCGGCAAGGACGGCAAGCCGACCCGCGTGGGCTTCAAGATTCAGGCCGATGGCAAGAAGGTACGCATTGCCAAGAGCTCGGGAGCAGAGATCGATGGCTGAGACCGCATACACCCCGCGCCTGCGCGCGGAATACGACCAGAGCATCCGCGGCAAGCTGACCGAGCAGTTCGGCTATGCCAACGTCATGCAGGTGCCGCGCCTGGACAAGGTCGTGCTCAACATGGGCGTCGGCGAGGCGGTCAACGACCGCAAGAAGGCCGAGCTCGCTGCGGCCGACCTCGCGCTGATCGCCGGCCAGAAGCCGGTCGTGACCTATTCGCGGGTCGCGATCGCGACCTTCAAGCTGCGCGAGAACCAGCCGATCGGCGCCAAAGTCACGTTGCGCAAGGCCAAGATGTACG
This sequence comes from Bradyrhizobium sp., assembly GCA_049286845.1. Taxonomy (GTDB): domain Bacteria; phylum Pseudomonadota; class Alphaproteobacteria; order Rhizobiales; family Xanthobacteraceae; genus Bradyrhizobium. The sequence continues at coordinate 18,707 of JBAQER010000565.1, read as the reverse complement.
AATTCATCGACCGCCTGATCAACGTGGCGCTGCCGCGCGTGCGCGACTTCCGCGGCCTCAACCCGAAGAGCTTCGACGGCCGCGGCAACTATTCGCTCGGCATCAAGGAACACATCATTTTCCCCGAAATCGACTTCGACAAGATGGGGGAAACATGGGGCATGGACGTCACCGTATGCACCACGGCGCGCACCGACGACGAAGCTCGTGCCTTGTTGACCGCATTCAATTTCCCGTTCCGGCAGTGAGACGCTGACAAGCCTCTCAAACGCGGAAACCCAGGAGCCAAGCATGGCAAAGAAGAGTTCGATCGAGAAGAACAACCGCCGCAAGCGGATGACCAAGAACGCCGCGCCCCGCCGGGCGAAGCTCAAGGCCATTATCGCGGACAAGAGCAAGCCGATGGAAGAGCGGTTCGCGGCGACGCTGAAGCTCGCCGAGATGCCGCGCAATTCGTCTGCGACCCGCATCCGCAACCGCTGCGAAATCACCGGGCGCCCGCGCTCGATCTATCGCAAGAACAAGCTTTCCCGCATCGCGCTGCGTGAACTCGGCTCCAAGGGCCTGGTTCCCGGGCTCGTGAAGTCGAGCTGGTAAGGAGGATCGGACATGTCAACGCACGATCCCATCAGCGATCTCATCACTCGCATCCGCAACGCCCAGATGCGCGCCAAGCCCAAGGTCTCGACCCCGGGCTCGAAGATGCGCGCCAACGTGCTCGAGGTGCTGAAGACCGAGGGTTACATCCGCGGCTACGCCAGCGTCGAGCATGCCAGCGGCCGCAGCGAGCTTGAGATCGAGCTGAAGTATTTCGACGGCGAGCCGGTTATTCGCGAGATCGAGCGGGTATCGAAGCCGGGGCGGCGTGTTTACGCCTCGGTCAAGAACCTGCCGCGCGTGAACAACGGTCTCGGCATTTCCGTGTTATCGACACCGAAGGGAATCATGGCTGACCACGACGCGCGCGACGCGAATGTGGGTGGCGAAGTTCTCTTCACGGTGTTCTGAGGAAGGATCAGCCATGTCACGTGTTGGCAAGCGGCCTGTAACGATCCCGTCCGGTGTGACGGCGAACGTCGAAGGGCAGACCGTCAAGATGAAGGGGCCGAAGGGCCAGCTTCAGTTCGTCGTGCACGACGACGTCGAAGTGAAGTTCGAAAACGGCGCGGTCAAGGTCGCGCCGCGGTTCAAGACCAACCGCGCGCAGGCCCTGTACGGCACCGCGCGCGCCCAGGTGGCGAACCTGGTCGAGGGTGTCACCAAGGGCTTCGAGAAGAAGCTCGAGATCACCGGCGTCGGTTATCGCGCCGCGCTGCAGGGCAAGAACCTGCAGCTTGCGCTCGGCTACAGCCACGACGTGGTCTACGCGATCCCGGAAGGTATCGCGATCACGGTGCCGAAGCCGACCGAGATCATCGTCGCCGGCAACGACTCCCAGCGCGTCGGCCAGGTCGCCGCCGAGATTCGCAGCTATCGTCCGCCGGAGCCCTACAAGGGCAAGGGCGTGAAGTACGCCAACGAATTCATCTTCCGCAAGGAAGGCAAGAAGAAGTAACGGAGCCGGCCATGTCGAGACTCAAGATCACGAACGACCGGCGCAAGAAGCGCGTGCGGCTGTCGTTGCGCCGGACCGCCAACGGCCGCCCCCGGCTGTCGGTGTTCCGTTCGTCGAAGCACATCTACGCCCAGGTCATCGACGACCTGAAGGGCGAGACGCTGGCCTCGGCGTCTTCGCTGGAGAAGGCGATGCGCGAGACCGGCAACACCGGCGCCAACATCGACGCGGCGAAGGCCGTCGGCAAGCTGCTGGCGGAACGCGCGGTGAAGAACGGCGTCACCGAAGTGGTGTTCGACCGCGGCGGTTACCTCTATCACGGCCGCGTCAAGGCGCTCGCGGATGCAGCGCGCGAAAGCGGCTTGAGCTTCTAAGGTTTGGAATTGAACGGACGAACGGACAGGGGCGGGAGCCTCTCAAGGCAAGTCTTTTAAGGATCGGAAAAACACCATGGCAGGTGAACGCGAACGCGGTGGCGGCCACAGGGGCGGCCGGGAAGAACGCGACAGCGAATTCGTCGACAAGCTCGTCCACATCAATCGTGTGGCGAAGGTCGTCAAGGGCGGCAAGCGCTTCGGCTTTGCGGCGCTGGTCGTGATCGGCGACCAGAAGGGCCGGGTCGGATTCGGCCACGGCAAGGCGCGCGAAGTTCCCGAGGCGATCCGCAAGGCGACCGAGTCGGCCAAGCGCAATCTGACGCGCGTCGCATTGCGCGAGGGCCGCACGCTGCATCACGACATCGCCGGCCGTCACGGTGCGGGCCGGGTCTACCTGCGCGCTGCGCCGGCCGGTACCGGCATCATCGCTGGCGGTCCGATGCGCGCGGTGTTCGAAACCCTCGGTATCCAGGACGTGGTGGCGAAGTCGATCGGCTCGTCGAATCCCTACAACATGGTTCGCGCCACCTTCGACGCGCTGAAGCATCAGGATTCGCCGCGTTCGGTTGCGGCCCGCCGCAACATCAAGGTGTCCACGCTGCAGTCCCGCCGTGTCGGCGGCGACGCTGAAGCGGTCGCCGAATAACAACACGCGCGCATCACGCGCCTTTCGGAGTTAAGACGATGGCCAAGGCCGCAAAGACGATCAAGGTCGAGCAGACCGGCAGCGCGATCCGCCGCCATCACTCGCAGCGTTCGACGCTGATCGGCCTCAAGCTCAACAAGATCGGCCGGGTTGCCGAGCTGCAGGATACCCCTGAAGTTCGCGGCATGATCACCAAGGTTCAACATCTCGTCCGCATCGTCGGCGAGAAGTAAGACAGGCAAGGAGACAGGGCGATGAAGCTCAGCGATATCGCCGACAACGCCGGCTCGCGCAAGAAACGCATGCGCGTCGGCCGTGGCATCGGTTCAGGCAAGGGCAAGACCTCGGGCCGCGGCGGCAAGGGCCAGACCGCGCGTTCGGGCGTGCGCATCAAGGGCTTCGAAGGCGGCCAGATGCCGCTGCACCGGCGCCTGCCGAAGCGCGGCTTCAACAACATCTTCCGGCTCGATTTCGCCGAGATCAACCTCGACCGGCTCCAGGAGGCGATCGACGCCAAGCTGATCGACGCCAAGGACACCATCAGCGTCGAATCGCTGGTCAAGGCCAAGGTCGTGCGGCGCCCCAAGGACGGCGTGCGGCTGCTCGGCCGCGGCGAAATCAAGGCCAAGTTGAATATTGAGGTTCATGGCGCTTCGAAATCCGCCATCGCGGCGGTCGAGAAAGCGGGCGGCACGGTGAAAATCCTGGCGCCGGCAAAGAAGGATGAAGGCGAGGCGGCGTAACATCTGCGTCATCGCCCGCGCAAGCGGGCGGTCCGGCATGCCGAGACGGTAGATTTTTCGAGGGCCGAGCACCAAATTAATGTCCGGCGCCTGCGCAATGTCCCGCCTTCGGAGGGACCACGGCGCAAGGGGCGCGGGAGAAAGCCAAACATGGTCTCAGCAGCGGAACAACTTGCGGCAAACCTGAACTTCTCGGCGCTCGGTAAAGCCGAAGAACTGAAGAAGCGCATCTGGTTCACACTGGGTGCGCTGCTTGTTTATCGGCTCGGCACCTACCTTCCGCTGCCCGGCATCGATCCCAACATCTGGGACCAGGTGTTCAAATCGCAGGCCGGCGGCATTCTCGGCATGTTCAACATGTTCGCCGGCGGCGGCATCAACCGCATGGCGATCTTCGCGCTGAACATCATGCCGTATATTTCGGCCTCGATCATCATTCAGCTCCTGACCACGGTATCTCCGCAGCTCGAAGCGCTGAAGAAGGAAGGCGAGGCCGGCCGCAAGACGCTGAACCAGTACACCCGCTATCTCACGGTGATTCTCGCCGCGTTCCAGTCCTATGGCATCGCCATCGGGCTTCAGGGCGCCGGCAATGTCGTCGCCGAACCCGGCCTGTTCTTTCTGATCTCGACCTCGGTCACCCTGACCGGCGGCACCATGTTCCTGATGTGGCTCGGCGAGCAGATCACTTCGCGCGGCATCGGCAACGGCATCTCGCTGATCATTCTCGCCGGCATCGTCGCCGAGTTGCCCTCGGCGCTCGCCAGCATGCTGGAGTTGGGACGGCAGGGCGCGCTGTCCACCGGCCTCATCCTGGTCGTCATCGTGATGGCGGTCGCCGTGATCGCCTTCATCGTGTTCATGGAACGCGCGCAACGCCGGCTTCTGATCCAGTATCCGAAGCGCCAGGTCGGCAACAAGATGTTCGAGGGCCAGTCCTCGCATCTGCCGCTCAAGCTCAATACCTCGGGCGTGATTCCGCCGATCTTCGCTTCCTCGCTGCTGCTGCTGCCGACCACGGTTGCCAACTTCAATGCCGGCAAGGGGCCGGACTGGTTTCAGTGGCTGAACACGCAGTTGAGCCACGGTCGTCCGCTGTTCCTGTTCCTCTATCTGGCGATGATCGTGTTCTTCGCGTTCTTCTACACCGCGATCGTATTCAACCCGACCGAGACCGCCGACAATCTAAAGAAGCATGGCGGCTTCATTCCGGGCATCCGGCCGGGCGAGCGCACCGCCGAATACATCGACTATGTGCTGTCGCGCATCACGGTGCTCGGTGCGGCCTATCTCGCGGTCGTCTGCTTGATTCCCGAAATTCTGATTTCCTACGCCTCGGTGCCGTTCTATTTCGGCGGCACGTCGCTGTTGATCGTGGTCAGCGTGACCATGGATACGGTGGCGCAGGTTCAGGGTTATCTGCTCGCCCACCAGTATGAGGGGCTGATCAGGAAGTCGAAGTTGCGGGGGCGCCGCCGCTGACACCCGAATTGACGCGCCGCAATACCTAGCCGGCGCTGATCGGGGTAGCGATGGTCTGGATTTGTAATGAGGTGCGCGGTCAATCGCTCACCATGCCGGGGGGCGAATAAGGATGAGACTGATTCTTCTCGGGCCGCCGGGATCGGGCAAGGGAACGCAGGCCCAGCGGCTGGTTGCCCGCTACGGCATCGTACAACTCTCCACCGGCGAAATGTTGCGCGCCGCGGTGGCGGCGCAGACGCCGGTCGGCGTCAAGGCCCAGCACATCATGGCCGCCGGCGGCCTGGTGCCGGATGAGATCGTGGTCGGAATCATTTCCGACCGGCTGGATCAGCCGGATGCGGCAAGAGGCTTCATTCTCGACGGCTTTCCGCGCACGGTGCCGCAGGCCGAAGCGCTCGACGAACTCCTGAAGAAGAAGCGCATCAAGCTCGACGCCGTGATCGAGCTGCGCGTCAACGAAAGCGCGCTGCTGCAGCGGGTCGAGACCCGGGTCGCGGAGATGCGCGCGCGTGGTGAGGAAGTCCGGGCCGACGATACCCCGGAGGTGCTGACCAATCGGCTAGCGAGCTACCGTTCACAGACGGAGCCGCTGATTCACTATTACTCCGAGCGGCGCAAGCTGCTGACGGTCGACGGCATGATGACCATCGAGGCCGTCACCCTCGAGATCGACCGAATCCTGTCCGCGATCGGGGCGGTGGAGGAGGCCAAGGCCGCCAAGAAGGCGGGCGCCAAGCGGACCGCCAAATTGGCCAAGAAGGCCGGGCCCGGCAAGGCGGCCACGAAAACGGCCAAGAAAGCGGCCAAGCCGGCCGTCGGAAAAGCCGCCAAAAAGGCCACCAAGGGGACCAAGACGGCTAAGAAGACCGCCAAAAAGGCCGCCAAGGGCTCCCGTAAGGCCTCCAGGGGGGCCAAAAAGTCGGCCCGGAAGGCGCCCGCGGGTTCCCGGGCCCGCGCCGTCGGCAAGACCAGGAAAACTGCTAAAAAGGTCACGAAAAAGCGAGCTAAAGCATAGAGACGGTTGACGAAACGAAGTTGAATCCTTTAATAAGCCCGTATCCAGTCGGATAGTTTTCAGACGATGCCGGGCCCCGAGATACCCGAGGGGAAGGGCGTCGTGTTCGCGTTTGCGGACACCTGCCCGAGATAGCGAAAAACACGAGCCGTATTCCCGCGAAGGGATCGGCGACAGGAGAGAAGTCTGTGGCCCGTATTGCCGGCGTGAATATCCCGACCAACAAGCGCGTCTTGATCGCGCTCCAGTACATCCATGGCATCGGCCAGAAGAACGCGGCCGACATCATGGAGAAGGTGAAGATCCCGAATGATCGCCGCGTCAATCAGCTGAGCGATCAGGAAGTGCTGCAGATCCGTGAAGTGATCGACCGCGACTATCTGGTCGAAGGCGACCTGCGTCGCGAGACCGGCATGAACATCAAGCGGCTGATGGATCTTGGCTGCTATCGCGGCCTGCGTCATCGCCGCGGCTTGCCGGTGCGCGGCCAGCGCACCCACACCAATGCGCGCACGCGCAAGGGTCCGGCCAAGTCGATCGCCGGCAAGAAGAAGTAAGAGGCGAATGGCGAATAGGGAGTAGCGAGTAGTTCTATTCGCTACTCCCTATTCGCTACTCGCATTTTTTCAGGTGTAGCCGCTGGCATTACGGCGGCGTTGAGATCGTAAGAAAGGTTCTGGAATGGGCAAGGATGCCACCCGCGTACGTCGCCGTGAGCGCAAGAACATTGCATCTGGTGTCGCGCACGTGAACTCGTCGTTCAACAACACGACCATCACCATCACCGACGCGCAGGGCAACACCATTGCCTGGTCGTCGGCCGGCACGATGGGGTTCAAGGGTTCGCGCAAGTCGACCCCTTACGCCGCACAGGTCGCGGCGGAAGACGTCTCCAAGAAGGCGCAGGAACACGGCATGCGCACGCTGGAGGTCGAGGTCGCCGGTCCGGGTTCGGGCCGCGAATCGGCGCTTCGCGCGCTGCAGGCCGCGGGCTTCACCGTCACCTCGATCCGCGACGTGACCACGATCCCGCACAATGGCTGCCGTCCGCGCAAGCGCCGGCGCGTCTGATTTTTTACGACCGCGGGCGGCCCGGCCGCCTGCGATGAACTTGCGATGTACATGACGCGGACAGATCCGCGATCTCCAACGCCAGTACTTCAGATGGCATGGGTGACACAGTGACGATCCAGAAAAATTGGCAAGAACTTATCCGGCCGAACAAGCTCCATGTGACCCCGGGCACCGACCCGAACCGTTTTGCGACGCTGGTCGCCGAGCCGCTCGAGCGCGGCTTCGGTCAGACTCTCGGTAACGCGCTGCGCCGCATCCTGTTGTCCTCGCTGCAGGGCGCAGCCGTGCAGTCCGTGCACATCGACGGCGTGCTGCACGAGTTCTCCTCGATCGCGGGCGTTCGCGAGGACGTCACCGACATCGTGCTCAACATCAAGGACATCTCGATCAAGATGCAGGGCGAAGGCCCCAAGCGCATGGTCGTGAAGAAGCAGGGCCCGGGCGTGGTCACCGCCGGCGACATCCAGACCGTCGGCGACGTCGTGGTGCTCAATCCCGACCTGCAGATCTGCACGCTCGACGAGGGCGCGGAGATCCGCATGGAATTCACGGTCGCCTCCGGCAAGGGCTACGTCGCCGCCGAGCGCAACCGTCCCGAGGACGCGCCGATCGGCCTGATCCCGGTCGACAGCCTGTTCTCTCCCGTGCGCAAGGTGTCGTACAAGGTCGAGAACACCCGCGAGGGCCAGATCCTCGACTACGACAAGTTGACCATGACCATCGAGACCAACGGCGCGATCACGCCGGACGATTCGGTGGCCTATGCCGCGCGCATCCTGCAGGATCAGCTCAACGTGTTCGTTAACTTCGAAGAGCCGCGCAAGGAAGTGGCGCAGGAGATCATTCCCGATCTCGCGTTCAACCCGGCGTTCCTCAAGAAGGTCGACGAGCTCGAACTGTCGGTTCGTTCGGCGAACTGCCTGAAGAACGACAACATCGTCTACATCGGCGACCTCGTGCAGAAGTCGGAGGCGGAGATGCTCCGTACCCCGAACTTCGGCCGCAAGTCGCTGAACGAGATCAAGGAAGTGCTGGCCCAGATGGGTCTGCATCTCGGCATGGAAGTGCCGGGTTGGCCGCCGGAGAATATCGACGAACTGGCCAAGCGCTTCGAGGACCATTACTGATTTCGTCATTCCGGGGCGCGCGAGCGCGAACCCGGAATCTCGAGATTCCGGATCGCCGCTTCGCGATGTCCGGAATGACTGGGGCGAACGCAGGCGGCCCACCTGAGCAAATTGTCCGACGAGCCGTCGCGACAGAACAAGTATCGAGGAATTCAACATGCGTCACGGCAAGGTTCATCGGAAGCTCAACCGCACCGCCGAGCATCGGCGTGCGATGTTCGCCAACATGTGCGCGGCGCTGATCAAGCACGAGCAGATCGTCACCACGCTGCCGAAGGCGAAGGAACTGCGACCGATCGTCGAGAAGCTGGTCACGCTCGGCAAGAAGGGCGGTCTCGCCATGCGCCGCCAGGCGATCTCGGAGATGCGCGACCAGGATCAGGTCAAGAAGCTGTTCGACGTGCTGGCGACCCGCTACAAGGACCGCCAGGGCGGCTACACCCGCATCATCAAGGCCGGCTTCCGTTACGGCGACAACGCGCCGATGGCCGTGATCGAATTCGTCGACCGCGACGTCGATGCCAAGGGCCTCGATTCCGGCCCGGTGCAGGAGAAGTCCGCCGAAGCGGCGTAAGCTTCTCTCAAGTCGATTTTGAAAAGCGGCGCCTCAAGCGCCGCTTTTTTGTTTTGGCAAGGCGAGCATCCACGATCTCCTCGTCGTCGCGGCGTTCGCCGGGACGACGCCAGTGACAGGCCCTACCACCCCTCCAGCACGATCTTGCCGCGCGACTTGCCCGATTCCAGCAGCGCGTGCGCGCGCTTCAGATTGGCGGCGTTGATGGTGCCGAACGTCTGGTCGAGCGTGGTGCGCAGCACGCCCTTGTCGATCAGGTCGGCGACGTCGTTCAGCAGGTTGTGCTGGGCGATCATGTCCGGGGTCTGGAACGAGGAGCGCGTGAACATCGATTCCCAGTGGATCGAGATCGCCTTGCCCTTGAAGGCGCTGACGGTGAATTCCGGGGGATCGTCGATCAGGCCGAACTTGCCCTGCGGCGCCATGAAATCCGCGATCGCCTTGTAGTGCTGGTCGGTGAAGGTGAGGCTGGCGACCAGGCCGACCGGCGGCACATTGAGTTTTTCGATCTGCTCCTTCATCGGCCTGGCGTGATCGATCACGGCATGGGCGCCGAGGTCGAGGCACCATTGTTGCGATTCGGGCCGGGTCGCGGTGGCGACGACGGTCAGGCCGGTGAGGCGGCGGGCGAGCTGGATCAGGATCGAGCCGACACCGCCGGCGCCGCCGGTGATCAGCAGCGTGTGCGGATCGAGGCTCTTGCCGGGCACGGCGCCGAGGCGGTCGAACAGCAATTCCCACGCGGTGATCGAGGTCAAGGGGAGGGCGGCGGCTTGCGCGAACGACAGCGTCTTCGGCTTCCGGCCGACGATGCGCTCGTCGACCAGGTGGAATTCCGAATTGGTGCCCTGGCGCTGGATCGAGCCGGCGTAGAACACTTCGTCACCCGGCTTGAACAGCGTGACGTCGGCTCCGACGGCGTCAACGATCCCGGCGGCGTCATAGCCCAAAATCTTGGTTTCGCCCGCCGGGGGTGCTGCGCGCTTGCGCACCTTGTAATCCACCGGATTGGCCGAAATCGCCTTCACGGCGACCCGGATGTCGCGGCCCTTTGGCTCGGGCTTTGCGGTCTCGAAATCGATCAATGAACTGGCGTCTTCGATGGGCAGCGACTTCTGGTATCCGACGGCTTTCATGCCTGTGGTCTCCGCTCTGAGGATGTAAGGCCTAATTGTCGGGCTGGCGCCAATTTGGCAAGTACTGTAAATAAGGGCATATAGTCCCTGTTTGGATACTATTGGAAAAATCCCATGAAACGGCGGAATTTTGCCCACCGGCCGGGCTGCGCGGTTGAAGCGACGCTCGATCTGATCGACGGCAAATGGAAAGGCGTCATCCTCTATCACCTGCAGGACGGCACCCAGCGCTTCGGCGAGTTGCGGCGACGGATGCCCGGCATTACCCAGCGCATGCTGACCAAGCAGCTGCGGGCGCTCGAGGACGACGGTCTGGTGATCCGCACGGTCTATGCCGAGGTGCCGCCGCGGGTGGAGTACCGGCTCTCGGAGATCGGCGAGAGCCTGCGTCCGGTCATCGACACCTTGAAGGCGTGGGGCGAAGGCCATCAGGAAAGGCTGTCCTGCGCGCCGGCTTCGGACGGTGCAGAAGTCCCTAATCGCGCCGCATAAGGCGGCCATTTGTCGGTCCGTTCCCTTCTCTCGCACTTGCCCCGCGGCTATATCTGGGGCGACGAATTTCAGGATCTTCCCGCATGATGCTTATCCGTTCCCTGGCCGTGATCTGCTTTTCCGCGATGCTGGCCACGCCGTCGCTGGCACAGGACCGCCGCGTGCCGACTTCCCCCGCGGAGATCAAACTCTCCTACGCGCCGATCGTGCAGCGGGTGCAGCCCGCGGTGGTCAACGTCTATGCCGCCAAGGTGGTGCAGAACCGCAATCCGCTGCTGGATGATCCGATCTTCCGCCGCTTCTTCGGCGTGCCCGGCCAGCAGCCGGAACAGATGCAGCGCTCGCTGGGATCCGGCGTGATGGTGGATCCCTCCGGCCTGGTGGTGACCAACAACCACGTCATCGAAGGCGCCGATCAGGTCAAGATTTCGCTGTCCGACAAGCGCGAATTCGAGGCCGAGATCGTGCTCAAGGACAGCCGCACCGATCTGGCGGTGCTGCGGATCAAGGACGGCAAGGAAAAATTCCCGACGCTCGATCTTGCCAATTCGGATGAATTGCTGGTCGGCGACGTCGTGCTGGCGATCGGCAATCCGTTCGGCGTCGGGCAGACCGTCACCCACGGCATCATTTCGGCGCTGGCGCGCACGCAGGTCGGCATCACCGACTACCAGTTCTTCATCCAGACCGATGCCGCGATCAACCCCGGCAATTCCGGCGGCGCGCTGGTCGACATGACCGGCAGGCTCGCCGGCGTCAACACCGCGATCTTCTCGCGCTCCGGCGGATCGCAGGGCATCGGCTTTGCGATCCCCGCCAACATGGTGCGCGTCGTGGTCGCTTCCGCCAAGAGCGGCGGCAAGGCCGTCAAGCGGCCCTGGCTCGGCGCGCGATTGCAGGCGGTGACGCCCGACATCGCCGAGACGCTCGGGCTTCGCGTTCCCTCCGGCGCGCTGGTCGCCAATGTCACGGCCAGCAGCCCGGCGGCGCGGGCAGGGCTGAAATTGTCCGACCTGATCGTCGCGATCGACGGCCAAACCGTCGACGATCCCAATGGCTTCGATTACCGCTTCGCCACCCGGCCGCTCGGCGGCACCTCGCAGATCGACGTGCAGCGCGCCGGCAAGACCATCAAGCTGACCATTCCGCTGGAAACCGCGCCCGACACCGGCCGCAACGAAATCGTCCTGACGTCGCGCTCGCCGTTCCAGGGCGCGAAGGTTTCGAACATCTCGCCGGCGGTCGCCGATGAGCTGCGGCTGGATGCGGACACCGAAGGCGTCGTCGTCACCGATCTGGGCGAGGGCACAACGGCTGCCAGCGTCGGTTTTCAGAAGGGCGATATCATCCGCGCGGTCAATAACCAGAAGATCGCCAAGACCAGCGATCTCGAAAAGGCGACGCGCGAGACGGCGCGGATCTGGCGCATCGTTGTGGTACGGGGCGGCCAGCAGATCAACGTCACGCTCGGCGGATGAGCCCGAAGCGACCACACGAAGCTACCAACCTGTTCGCTGCCGCAGGAATGGAGCAGGATGCGCCGCGTCCGCTCCCGGACCGGCTGCGGCCGCGTACGCTGTCGGACGTGGTCGGACAGGACCATATCCTCGGCCCCGACGGCGCGCTGACGCGGATGCTGGCGACGCGCACGCTGGGTTCGCTGATCTTCTGGGGCCCGCCGGGCACCGGCAAGACCACGGTGGCGCGGCTGTTGGCCGATGCCACCGAACTGCAATTCGAGCAGATTTCCGCGGTGTTTTCCGGCGTCGCCGATCTCAAGAAGGTATTCGACGCGGCGCGGGCCCGGCGCGAGATGGGCAAGGGCACGCTGTTGTTCGTCGACGAGGTGCACCGCTTCAACCGCGCGCAGCAGGATTCGTTTCTGCCCGTCATGGAAGACGGCACCGTGGTGCTGGTCGGCGCCACCACCGAAAATCCCTCGTTCGAACTCAACGCCGCTCTGTTGTCGCGGGCGCGGGTGCTGGTGTTCCATTCGCTCGATGCGACGGCGATCGAAAAACTGTTCGTCCATGCCGAGAAGATCGAGGGCAGAAAATTGCCGCTCGACGCGGAAGCGCGCGCCGTGCTGGCGCGGATGGCCGATGGCGACGGCCGTGCCGCGCTGACATTGGCCGAAGAAGTCTGGCGCTCCGCGCGCGAAGGCGAGATATTCAATGCGGCGGCGTTGCAGGACATCCTGCAGCGCCGTGCGCCGATCTACGACAAGTCCGCCGACGGCCATTACAACCTGATCTCGGCGCTGCATAAATCGGTGCGCGGCTCCGATCCGGACGCAGCCCTTTATTATCTCGCGCGCATGCTGGATGCCGGCGAAGATCCGCTGTTCCTGGCCCGCCGCGTCGTCCGCATGGCGGTGGAGGATATCGGCCTTGCCGATCCGCAGGCGCTGGCGATCTGCAACGCCGCCAAGGATGCCTATGATTTCCTCGGGTCTCCCGAGGGCGAACTCGCAATCGCGCAAGCCGTGATCTATCTCGCCACCGCGCCGAAATCCAACGCCGCCTACAAGGCCTTTGGCGCGGCGATGCAGGTGGCGAAAGAGGGCGGCTCATTGCTGCCGCCGAAACACATCCTGAACTCGCCGACAAAACTGATGAAGTCGGAAGGCTATGGCGGCGGCTACCAATACGATCACGACGCCCCCGACGCATTTTCCGGTCAGGACTATTTCCCGGAAGCGCTGGGCCGCCAGACTTTTTACGATCCGCCGGATCGCGGCTTCGAGCGCGAAATCAGGAAGCGGCTGGATTACTGGGCGAAGCTGCGCAGGGAGCGCGGATAGATCGTCTTTCGGTCAGTGTTTGTCGTTGCGAGGAGCCTGTCATCGGGCGGCGCTGCGCGCCGACCCGTTGGCTCGCAATGACGGTTGTTAGACCGTCTATTTCCCCGTCTTCACGAAATCCAGAATCTCTCCGGTTAGCCGCGTATCAGAGGTGTTGATCGAATACACCTCCGACATATGGCTGTGCTGCGGAACCAGCAAGGCACGGGCGCATCCGCTCGGGCGCTTGCACGTCGTTTGCTTTGCCAGATCGAATTGCAGCACGAAGCCAGCCGGGTCCAGTTCGGCGACAGCCAGCATCAGCGGGATGCTAGTTGTCGCTAAACCCGACAGCGAGGATCGTTCGGCGTAGCGCGCGGGATCGTCGCCGAAGTAAGCGCGCTGGGAATCCGCAAGCGGCGTCGCGGTCAGGTCGTAATTGCCCGAAATCATGATCGCCCCGGCGAGGCCGCCGCCTTTCACCTTGTGAAATTCGGGATGCGATACATAGCTCGCGACGTGAACCGCGCCGGCGGAGTGTCCCATCAGATAGATCCGCCCGGGATTGCCGCCGCGCTCGCCGATCTTGTCCGAGATCCATTGAACCGCGGTGGCGAGATCCTCGGCGCCCGCCGGCCAGGGGTTCGGCGGCGCGAGGCGATAGGTGACGTTGACGCCGACAAAGCCGTTCTTGGCCGCCCACAGCATGATGTTGTCATAGAATGGGCTGGTCGGCGTCGTCCGCTTGTTGCCGCCCACGTAGGTGCCGCCATGGACGAAGATCAGCACCGGCCGGGCCGATGCCACCGTCTCCGGCACGAAGATATCGAGCAGGTTACGATCGGCCGGACCGTATTTGACATCGCGCTCGACCTTGACGCCGTGATACGGCTCCTTTTCCTGTAGTGGCGCATACAGCGCGACGGTCTTCGGCGGGTCGATGACGCGGCCAAGTTCCAGCAGCTTCGAGGCCAGATCCTCCGGCATCGGGCTTTGCTGCGCCCAGGCCACGCCCGCGAACATGGTCGCAACGACGGTCAAGGCCGCTCTTGATACTGCCATCCGGACTGCTCCACGTTTCCTGGTCGCTTGCCCTAACATGACCGATCCTGCGGCGGATTTGTACCGATTCACCGTGACGATTCGCTGCTTTTGCGCTACCCAACGGCTTCATCCGGAGCCGCAGCAATATGAGCCGTCGCGTCAAGAGACCTCTTCGTCCGGCGGGCGATCGCCCCAAGGGCGCGCGTCCCTACCGGGGCTCTGCAGCCGAGCGGCCGCCGGCGCATCGTGCGGGCGGCAAACCGACGGCGCGCTTCCCGGCCTCGGCGTCCCGCGCCCCGAAGCCAGCGCCATTCATTCCCGAGCCTGCGAAAATTGTCCCTGAGCCGCCGCCGTTGCCCACCAAGGTGCAGACCGTGGTGGTGACAGCCGACGAGAACAACATGCGCGTCGACCGTTTTCTCGAAGCGCGCTTTCCCGGCCTGTCGTTCTCTCACATTCAGCGCATCGTCCGTAAAGGCGAGTTGCGCGTCAACGGCAAGCGTGCCGACAGCAAGGACCGGCTGGAGGAGGGGCAGAGCGTCCGCATTCCGCCGCTCAAGCTCGATGCGCCGAAGGTTGCGGGAAACCTCTCCGAGGCGGGGGCGAAGACGCTACAAGCCCTCAAGGACATGATCCTCTATGAGGACGCCGACGTCATGGTGCTGAACAAGCCCGCGGGGCTGGCGGTGCAGGGCGGTTCCGGCACCACGCGGCACATCGACCAGATGCTGGAAGTGATGCGCGATGCCAAGGGGCAGAAGCCGCGGCTGGTGCACCGGCTCGACAAGGAAACCGCCGGCTGCCTGCTGATCGCGAAGACGCGCTTTGCCGCCACCGCGCTGACCGGATCGTTCCGTCACCGCTCCGCGCGCAAAATCTACTGGGCGCTGGTGGCGGGCGTGCCGAAGCCGAAGCAGGGCCGCATCTCGACCTATCTCGCCAAGGACGAGGGCGAGGACGATACCATCATGCGCATCGCCGCCCATGGCGACGAGGGCGCCAGCCACGCCGTGACCTATTACGCCGTCGTGGAGACCTCGGCGCAGAAGCTTGCCTGGGTATCGCTGAAGCCGGTCACCGGGCGGACCCACCAGTTGCGTGCGCACATGGCCCATATCGGCCACGCCATCGTCGGCGACCCCAAATATTTCAACAAGGAAAACTGGGAGCTGCCGGGCGGACTGCAGAAGCGCCTGCATCTCTTGGCGCGGCGGATCGTGATTCCCCATCCGCGCGGCGGGGTGATCGATGCGACCGCGCCGCTGCCGCCGCACATGCTGCAATCATGGAACCTGCTGGGCCTGGAAGCCGACCGCTTCGATCCAATCGAGAACGCGCCTGAAGAATAGTTTAGGTACGATTTCCTTGCGGTTGCGGGAGGGGATCACGACATACCCTCGCATGAAGCGATCATCGATCCTCCTTGGCGCGGTTATGTTGGCGCTGGTTGCCGCAAGCGCCGCCTCCGCGCAGCAGGAATTCATTCCGCCGGGCGGCTCGCAGTACAACCCGCCGCTGCCGCCGCCGCCGGCTGTCCCGAAGATCGAGGTGCCGGTGATTCCGAAGATGGACGCGCCGCCGACGCCGCCGCGGGTCCAGGGTTTGCAGCGCGGCTCGTTCAGCGACCGCATCAGCAAATGCCTCGACGATGCCGCCGCTTCCGGACTGGGCCCCAACGAGCGCGCGGCCTATTCGCGTTCCTGTGCCAATCAGTAGGCCTCTGAACCGGCGCGCGTGCTCATGCGCGAGATTGCCCGGCCCGCCCCATTCGATGTGAACAGCGCCCGCCGACGCATCTCATCGGGTCCTTGCCCTCTTATTGATTGACTCGCGGGGCAGACGCCGAACTGCTAGATTTTCGATACCGGCGCACCAAGGGGACCCGGCATCGGGGGCGCGCCATGAAGATCACACTGGACATTTCCAAGCTCGTCGAAGAAGGCAAGCTGACGCGCGAGGAAGCCGACAGGCTCACGGCGCTCGCTGCGCATGATACGGGCTCGTTCGGAGTCAACGTCCTGATCGGATTCGGCGTGGTCGCCATCGCGGCAGGCGCCGTGGCGCTGGTGCCGACGCCGCTGACGGCGGTAGGCCTGGGGCTCGCACTTTTCGCCGCAGGCAGCGCGGTCACGATCAACCGCGTGCAGCAATGGATACTGCTCGGGCAGATCTGCCTGGTTATAGGTGCACTGATGTTCGGCGGCGGCGTGATCGCCTTCGGGGCCGGCTCGCTTGCGTCCATGCTGATCGTCATGGGCGCCCTCGGGATCGCGGCCATCGCCGCTCGCTCGAGCCTCTTGATGGCGTTGGCGGTGCTGGCGGCCTCCGCCTGCCTCGGTGCGCGCACCGGTTATAGCCACGCCGTCTATTCGCTGGCGATCTTCGAGCCGACGCTCACCGTCATGCTGTTTTCCGCGCTGGCGCTGATTACCTACCAGGCCTCGCAACGCCTGTCGGCCGACTACGAGCGGCTCGCGATCACCGCCGCGCGTACCTCGCTGCTGCTGGTCAATTTCGGCTTCTGGATCGGCTCGCTATGGGGCGATCCGCTGATGCTGATGCGCTCGATGAATGCCAAGGATGCATCGTTGGCGTTCATGACCAAGGTTGTCATCCCGGCCTCGGTATTCAGCATCCTCTGGGTAGCGGTCTTGCTGGGCGCCGGGATCTGGGCCCTGCAGGTCAACCGCCGCTGGTTGGTCAATCTCGTTGCCGTCTTCGCCGGCATTCATTTTTACACCCAATGGTTCGAGCGCCTCGGCGCCACGCCGTTGTCGGTGCTGCTCGGCGGGCTTGTGATGTTGGCAAGCGCTGTCGGGCTCTGGATTTTCAACCGGCGCGCCCCGGCCGTCTAGGGCTGCGGGCCGAGCGGTCGCCGTAATAGGCGTAGACGTTCCTGACCAGCGATTCCGGTGAGCGGACCCGGCCTCGAGGCTTGCGCAGCCGAGACCGCTCATTGGCGCCAGAATGGCCGCCGATATCCGCGCCATCGTCGGCCGGCTCGCTTTATTTGCACCCATCGATGTCGTACTCTCTTCGCGAAAACTATCACCGGCGCGAGAGACCGAAAACCGCATGCGCGAATTATTCGATGAAGTGGCCGGACAATCGCCGCTCGATCCGGAGGAGGCGGTGCGGCGCGCGACGCGCACCCCGCGCCGCAAGCGCTTTTACACGCGCGCCGGCGTCGCCGGAGCGGCCGATGGTTTTGCGATCACGCTCGATGACAAACCGATCCGCACGCCGTCGGGGCGTCCGCTGGTCGCGCCTATCAGGGATATCGCCGACGCCATCGCGGCCGAATGGGAGGCGCAGCAGGAATTCATAGAGCCCTTGACCATGCCGCTCACCCGCTTCGGCAACAGCGTCGTCGACGCCGTGGTCGACCGGGTCGAGGCCGTCGCCGATGATGTCGCCAAATATCTCGGCTCCGATCTGCTGTTCTATCGCGCCGGCCATCCGGAAGCGCTGGTGGCGCGGGAAGCCAAGCATTGGGACCCGGTCGTGTTCTGGGCCGCCGAGACGCTGGGTGCACATTTCATGCTGGCCGAAGGCATCGTGCATGTCCGCCAGCCCGAGCCGGCGATCGCGGCGGCGCGCGCGGCTTTCCCCGACGATCCCTGGTCGATCGCCGCCCTGCATGTGGTCACGACCGTGACCGGATCGGCGCTGCTCGCGCTGGCGCTACTGCACGGCTTGCTCGACCAGGAGCGGGTCTGGGCCGCCGCCCATGTCGATGAGGACTGGAACATCGAGAAATGGGGCGTGGACGAGGAGGTGGCGGCACGCCGTGCGACGCGGCTGGTCGATTTCCGGGCCGCCGCCCGTATTCTCAAGACCCTCAATCCGCCCATCGGTTAACGGGAGGTTTACGACGCTGGGCTAGCCTTCGCCGTCCAGCGAGACCGCCCGATGCCCTTGACCGTCAATCCGATCCTTTCCGTCGTTGCTGCGCAAGGGCCGGCGCGCGACCTCGTGCTGGCGCCGGGGACGGTGGTCGACGCCAAGGTGATGCAACTGCTCGCCGACAATCTGGTGCGGATCGCGATCGCCAACATGTCGATCGATGTCGTCTCGGACGTGCCGCTGCAGGCCGGACAAGCTTTGCGGCTGGCGGTGTCGCAGAACGAAGGCGGTATCCGGCTCGCGGTGGTCGGGCAGGGTGCCGGCGCGGCCGCCGACACCGTGACACTGACGCCGGGTGCGCTGGTCGACGCGCCGGCCAATCCGGCGACTATTGGTGTGTCCGCCAAGAATGTTTTGACGCCGTTGGAGCGGCTTGCGGTTTCGACGGCCGCGCAGACCGCCGCCACGCAGCAGGGCAGTCTGGCGCCGCTGTTCGCGGACGCCAGTTCCGCCGCGTCGTCGCATGCGCTGCCAGCGAACCTGCAGGCAGCGGTGACGCAATTGCTGGCGCAGCGTACCAGCCTCGATCAAAACCTGACCGGCAGCGAGATCAAGAATGCCTTTCAGAAGTCCGGGCTGTTTCTCGAGGCTTCGCTGGCGTCGGGATCGGTCGTGCCTGCAACCGCCGGCGTTCCCGATCTCAAGGCGGCGCTGATCGTGCTTCGCCAGACGCTGCTGTCGTCGCTCGCCGCAGCGCGGGGGCCTGCTCAGGGTCCGGCCACGGATGTCGCGGCATCGCCGGCGCTTGCCC
>JBAQER010000564.1:0-2264 GCA_049286845.1 Bradyrhizobium sp. | reverse complement strand
AGCCAGATCCGAGATACGAACTCTGGATACTCACGCACCGCGATATGCGGGCAAGTGCCCGCATCCGGGTATTCTCCGAGTTCATCGCCAAGGCAATCATCAGCTGCCGCCCGCAGCTGGAGGGCTTGAACCGGGCGGACTGATGACGTGGCCGACAACCGGTCGCAGCGACAACAAAGGCCGCCTCGGAATTGGTGTGAAGCGCTTCCCGGCCAGATCTCCGGCCCTAGGGCCCCAAGCCGGCGTTGGCCGCATGGCGGAACAGGATAGGCGATGTGCCAGTGTGCTTCTTGAAGGCGCGCGAAAAATGGCTGCGGCTGGCATAGCCAACGCGGCTCGAAACCTGGTCGACCGACAGCCCTTCAATCTCCAGAAGTTCGACGGCGCGTTGCATGCGAATGTGATGCACGAAGCTCATTGGCGAGCGTCCGAAGGCAGCGGCGAAATGCTCGGCGAAAGTCGACCGGCTCATGGAGGCCGCCTCGGCCAGGGATTCCACCGAGTGCTCGGCCGCGGGGTCCTTGAGAATCATATCAATCGCTCGTGCCAAACGTCGATCCTTCAGCGCCATTAGCCAGGGGACGGCGTGCTGTCCTTCGTCGGGAAGCCGTCTGAACATATGCACGAGGCACTGAGTCATGAGTGCGCCCGTCATGGTGCCGCTGCCCGCCACAGTCTGGGATTGCTCGGCGAAAATGCCTTCGAACGCGGCCTCGACCTGAGCAATGCCGGACAGGTCGATCACCAGCACCTCGCGCAATCGGTCGAACAGCCCGAGCGACCGGCCATAGCGCACGTCGATCACTCCGCAAGCGATAATGAGATCTGGGGCTGCGGCCGGACCTGCCGTGATGGTGTGCATGGGCGGCCCCGCAGGAGGTGCGTTGATCCTGAGTTCGTCATGAATTTCGGGACCGGTCTCTAACACGTGAATGGCCAGCGGCGGCACGACGACGAGTCTGGACTTCGAGATCGGGTGGGATTTTCCGTCGGGACCACGAATCGCGCCGCGTCCCTTGAGGACGTAATGGAGTGTCACGCCAGGCGGTCCGGGAAGATGCATACGCCAGCCCGAACTTAGCTGGCAGAGCACGAAAGGCTCCACGCGGACCGATAGATTGGCCAACAGCCTATCAATCAGCATTTCTCTTCCTTCCTCAGAGGGGCCGCGGACGACAAGACACGCTTAGCGACAAGAGACGCACATGGCCAGACGATCAAGCACGCCTTTCGGATCACTTCGCATCCATGCCTGGACGATACTGAAATTCCTAGACGGCTATGCCGTCAACACAGAAACACGCGAGCTCGGAGAAGCGAAATGTACGGCCACCACGATTGCAACCATCACGATCAAGACATTGGCGACTCGGCAGCCGACGGCGCTAATCGTCACCTGGTCGAGCGGCGTGGCCTGATGAAAGCTGGCGTCGCTGCCGGGCTTGCAGCCGGCGTGGCAGCTCTCGGCGCAACAGCCGCACAGGCCGCAAACGACCCCTACGCCGATCCGGAGAAGCCGGCCCTGCCGCCTTCGGATATGAAGCTCGATCTGCCGCGCACGGCTCTCGTGGTCACCGATCCGCAGGTCGACTTTCTGAGCCCCAAGGGCGTGACCTGGGGCGTCGTTGGCAAGAGCGTCGAAAAGCAGGGCACAGTCGCCAACATCGGCCGGTTGTTCAAGGCAGCCAAGACGGCCGGTATCACCGTCGCCGTTTCACCGCATTACTACTATCCCACCGACAAGGGGTGGCAATTTGAGGGTGCGCTCGAAAAGCTGATGCACAAAATCGGGATGTTCGACCGCAAGAGCCCCTACAGCCTCGAAGGCCTCGAAGGCTCGGGCGCCGACTTCATGCCCGAATACAAGCCCTACATCCTGGACAACAAGACGATCGTCACTTCGCCGCACAAGGTCTACGGACCTGAGCAGAACGATCTCGTGCTTCAGTTGCGCAAGAAGCGGGTCGATCAGGTCATCCTTGCCGGCATGTCGGCGAATTTGTGCGTCGAATCGCATCTCCGCGAACTGTTGGAGCAGGGCTTTGAGGTGGCGGTCGTGCGTGACGCGACGGCGGCTGCGATGTTGCCGGAGGGCGATGGCTACCTCGCTGCGATCACGAACTTCCGTTACATCGCCAATGCGGTCTGGACGACCGAAGAAGCCATCAAGCGCCTCGCCGGCAAGGCCTAGTCGCTGGAAGCGGTAGCGCGCGCCGTTCGGCCAAAGACATATGCAGCGCGGCGGCTCCTGCGAAAGCTGGAGC
>JBAQER010000563.1:0-21706 GCA_049286845.1 Bradyrhizobium sp. | reverse complement strand
CAGATGTGCAATTGCACATCGGGGAACCTCGAAGTCGCAGCGCGAGATTCCGGGTTCGATGCTTCGCATCGCCCCGGAATGACGGCGGGGGCTACCCCGCCTTCGCATCCCTTATCGCCTGCCAGAGCTTCATCGGCGTCAGCGGCGTCTGCAGGTTCTTGATGCCGAGTTCGGCGAGCGCATCCATCACTCCATTGACGATGCAGGGCGTCCCCCCGATCGTGCCGGATTCGCCGCAGCCTTTGGCGCCGAGCGGATTGGTCTTGCACGGTGCGCTCTCGTCGAGCGCGACCGCGATCGGCGGAATGTCGTCGGCGCGCGGCAGGCAATAATCCTGATAGCTCGCGGTCAGCAACTGTCCTTCGGCGTCGTAGGACACGCCTTCATACAGCGCCTGGCCGATGCCCTGCGCGACGCCGCCGTGAATCTGCCCCGTCACCAGCATCGGATTGACGGCGACGCCGACGTCGTCGACCGTGGTGTAGCGCACGATACGGGTGACGCCGGTTTCGGGATCGATCTCGATCTCGCAGATATGGGTGCCGTTCGGCCAGCTCGGGCCGTCGACCTCGCCCTCGCTGTCGACGCTGAGCCGCGCGCCGCTCTCCTTCTTCGCGATCTCGAACAGGCCGATCCGCTTGTCGGTGCCGACCACGGTGAGCGTGCCGTCGCGGTATTCGATGTCCTCGACGGAGGCTTCCAGAATGTTCGACGCCTTCTCGCGCGCCTTCGCGATCATGTCGGCGGCCGAGACCGCCAGCGCCGTGCCGCCGACGAACAGCGAGCGCGAGCCGACGCTGCCGAACCCGGTGGCGAGATCGGTATCGCCCTGCACGATGTCGATCTGGTCCATGGGGACGCCGAGCGACTCCGAGACCATCTGGGTGTAGGTGGTCTGCAGCCCCTGCCCCATCGCCATGGTGCCGGAATGCAGGATGACGCGGCCTTCCGCGGTCGCATGCAGGCTGACCTTTTCGGTATGCGCGCGTCCGCCGGTCCATTCGATGTAGCTGGTCAGGCCGCGACCGTAGAGCAGGCCCTTCTTCTTCGCCGCCTTCTTGCGCGCGGCGAAGCCGTCCCAGTCGGCAAGTTTCGAGGCGCGCTCCAGCATGTGCGCGAACGCGCCGGAGTCATAGACCTGGCCGACGGCGTTGGTGTAGGGCAGTTGCGCGGGCTTGATGTAATTCACCTTGCGGATAGCACGCGGGTCCATCCCGATCTGCCGCGCGGCGGCGTCCATCAGCCGCTCGACGATGAACACGCCCTCCGGGCGCCCCGCGCCGCGATAGGCGCCGACCGGCGCGGTGTGGGTCATGACCGATTTGACCTCGTAATGCACCAGCGGCAGGTCGTAGACGCCGGACTGCACGAAGGGACCGAGCACCAGCGGGATGATGTTGCCCGCGCCGGTCGAATAGGCGCCGGTGCCGCCGACCGAGCGCACCCGGTAGGCCAGCACGCGGCCCTTGGCGTCGAGCGCGAACTCGCCAGTGGAGGTGAGATCGCGGCCATGCGTGCCGCCGACGAATTCGTCGGTGCGGTCGCCGCGCCAGCGCACTTTCTTGCCGAGCTTGGTGGCGGCATAGGCCACCATGCCGTCTTCCGGATAGAGGTTGGTCTTCTGCCCGAAGCCGCCGCCGATATCGCCGACCAGCACGCGCACGCTCTCCTTCGGCCGCTTCAGCACCGCTTCCGCCAGCACGTCGCGGGTCGAGCCCGGGGTCTGCGACTGCACGTGCAGGATCAGCCGGCCGGATTTCTTGTCGATCTCGGCGATGGTCGAGCGCGGCTCCATCGCGGAGGGCACCAGCCGCTGGCTGACCAGATCGAGCGAAACGGTGTGCGCGGCGCTGGCGAAGGCCGCTTCGACCTTGGCGGCGTCGCCATAGCTCATGGCGGCGACGATGTTGTCGGGCGCCTCGGGCCAGACCACCGGCGCCCCCGACTTGATCGCCTCGACGGGATCGACGACGGAGGGCAATATTTCATATTCCACCGCGATCGCTTCCGCCGCGGTCTGCGCCGCCACCCGCGACGTCGCCACTACGGCTACGACCGGCTCGCCGGCGAAGCGCACCACCTCATGGGCGAGCAGCCGACGCGGCGGCACCGTCATCGGCTTGCCGTCCGGCCGCATGAACACCGACAGCGTCGGGATGGTGCCGACGTCGTCGGCGACCAGATCGGCGCCGGTGTAAACCGCCTGCACGCCCGGCATGTCCTTGGCCGCTTTGCCGTCGATCGAAACGATCTTCGCATGGGCATGCGGCGAGCGCAGCACATGCAGCCACAATGCGCCGTCTTCCGGCTTGTCGTCGATGAACTGCCCCTTCCCGGTGAGCAATCGCTGATCTTCAAGACGCTTGACAGGCTGGCCCGCACCGAAACGCATGTTGCCGGGAAGAATGTTCATCAGTTGGTCCTTCGAGTCTCTTGTTCGATTGGGCGGGTTTTAGCCCATGGATAGAGTGCAGGCCAACCCCAGTGTGGCGGCATCAGGAATTCGTCATGGCCGGACTTGACCCGGCCATGACGACCTCAAGCAATTCCGCGCGCTCATCCCACCTCCCGCAACGCCGCTTCGACCACCTTGCGCTGGTCAGGGGTCAGGGCCGCCTGCGGCGGAACGGGATCGCCGACGTCGTAGCCCTGGATCGAAAGGCCGGCCTTGATGCAGGCGGCGAGGTTGAAGCGCGCGAAGGCTTCGTTGATGCGCCACAATCTGCGCTGCAACTTCATCGCGTCGTCCCAGCGCGCGGCCTTGCAGAGATTGTAGAGTTCGACGCTTTGCCTGGGAATGATGCAGGCCGGCCCCGCCATCCAGCCGAGGCCGCCGATCAGCATCACCGCGGCGGGGATGTGCGCCGAGGCTGAGAACACCCTTATGCTGTCGCCGCAGCGGTTCATGATCGACAGCAGCCGCCCGGTATTGGTCGAGGCGTCCTTGATGTAACCGATCCGCGGATGCGTCGACAGCCGTTCGATCACGTCGAGCGTCAGGTCCGAGCGCTGGAATTGCGGATTGGTGTAGATCACCACGGGAATATCGACCGCGTCCGCAATGGCGCGAAAATAGGATTCGATCTGCGCATCCTGCACCGGAAAATACGCTTCGAGGATCGCCAGGATGCCGTCGGCCCCGAGCTTCTGGCAGGCCTTCGCCTGCGCCACCGCATCCGCCGTCGAGGTCGAGGCGACGCCGGCGACCACCGGCACGCGGCCCTTGGCAGCCTCGATCGTGGTCTGCACCACCGCCAGCCGCTGCGCGTTGTTGAGATAGGCGAACTCGCCGGTCGAGCCGAGCGGCGTCAGCCCGTGCACGCCTGACTTGATGAGGTCGTCGCACAGGCGAGCGAGCACCTCGGTGCGGATCTGGCCTGTGGGATCGACGGGGGAGACGAGATAGGGAAAGACGCCGTGGAAATCAGTCATGATGACCAACTTTAGAACCGCCGCAGCGCCCGGGTCAAATGCGTGCCGGGTGTACCCCTACGCGGCCTTCAGACCACGATGTGTGTGTCCGCGCCAGGCGATTATGGCGATGCAAACAACGGCGAGACACCCTCGGTATCGATGTAAACAATCCCATCTTCGACCTTGACCGGATACTCGGCAAGCGCGCTTCCTTTGGGATGTATCGGCTCGCCTGTGCCCGGAGCTGTTCCTCGCCTGACGATCGCGCCTTGCGTTTCTTGCAAGGCATCCGATTCGTGGTTACCGAATCTCCTGTTACAGTCGCGTTCGATTTCGACGAGATTTCGGCCTGGCAGATCCCTGGATGACGCCCGGCCCGAAGTCGGATGAGTACGAAAGAGAGACGGGATGATGTCGATGTTCGCCAGGTTTTCGCGCCGGCACTTTGCGAAGCTTGCGGGCTTGTCCACCCTCGGCCTGGCGGCGACGCCCGCGAAGCCTGCGGGAGGCGCGACCAGACCCGCGCCCGAGCGGCACGCCCCCGCCGCTTTCCCGGAGGGCTTCGTCTGGGGCACCGCGACGTCGGCTTATCAGATCGAAGGCGCCGCCAACGAGGACGGTCGCGGGCGCTCGATCTGGGACACCTTCAGCCACACGCCGGGCAAGATCGAAGACGGCCGCAACGGCGACCGCGCCAACGATCATTATCACCGCTACAAGGAGGACGTCCGCCTGATCAAGGACCTCGGCGTCAAGGCCTATCGGTTCTCGATCGCCTGGCCGCGGGTGTTTCCGGACGGCACGGGCGCGCCGAACCCGAAAGGCCTCGATTTCTACAACCGGCTGCTCGACGAACTGCTGGCCAACGGCATCGAGCCCTACGCGACGCTGTATCACTGGGATTTGCCGCAAGCCCTGCAGGACCGTGTCGGCGGCTGGCAATCCAGCGATACCTCAAAAGCGTTCGCGGATTACGCGGGCTACGTGGCCGAACACCTGAGCGACCGCGTCAAGAACATCTTCACGCTCAACGAAGCCGGACGATTCCTGAATTTCGGTTACGGCTGGGGCATCGACGCCCCCGGACTGAAGCTGCCGGCCGCCGAACTCAATCAGGCGCGTCACCATGTCGTCCTGGCCCACGGGCTCGCCGTGCAGGCGATCCGCGCCAAGGCGCGCGCCGGCACCAGGGTTGGCCCGGCCGAGAACATCGCTGCCTGCGTGCCGGCGTTCGATACGCCGGAAAATGTCCGCGCGGCGGAGATGGCGACGCGCGAGTTGAATGCGGGCTTTCTGGGCGTGATCCTGGAAGGCAAATACACCGACGGCTTTCTGGAATATGCCGGCAAGGACGCCCCGAAATTCACCGCCGAGGAGTTGAAGATCATCTCCTCGAAAAACGATTTCGTCGGCCTCAACATCTACGCGCCGCAATTCTACATTGCCGCTTCCGACCAGAAGCCGGGCTGGGCCGTGCTGCCGTTCCCTGCTTCGTTCCCGCACATGAATTCCGAATGGCTCCTCGTCGGCCCGGAGACGATCTACTGGGCGCCGCGGCTGGCCGCGAAGGTCTGGAACATCGACGCCATCTACATCAGCGAGAACGGCACCTCGTCCGAGGACAAGCTCACCGCCGACGGAATGGTCCACGATCTCGACCGCATCATGTACCTGCGCAACTACCTGGCGCAGCTGCAGCGCGCGACCTCGGAGGGCGTGCCGGTGCGGGGCTATTTCCTGTGGAGCCTGATGGACAATTTCGAATGGATCTACGGATTCGAAAAGCGGTTCGGCGTGTATCGCGTGGACTTCGAGACCCAGGCGCGGATGCCGAAGCTGAGCGCGTCATTCTACCGGGACGTGGTGGCGAAGAACGCGATCGGCGTGTGAGGCACAAGCTGTACCGTCTCACCACTGCCATGCTTGCGCCACAACAGCGGTCGGTTCGCGTCGGACCAGTCTTTTTTCCGCCCTACTGCCTCAACATTATCCACAGGCTTTAGTGTTCAGTTTGTATGCGTGCTCCAGAGTAGATTCATGGCGGGAATTTCGAACGGAGGCGAGGAAACCCGGCAGCGAGAGCGACGATGACGCTTTACGAATTGCTCGGTGCTCTTCCGAACGATGACGCGGAAGGTCTGCGGACCGCGTTCCGCAGAGCCGTCAAGGGCGCTCACCCCGATATCCGTCCCGGCGATCCCGATGCGGCCTGGAACTTCAGGCGGATCGTCCGTGCCCACGAAATCCTCGGCGACGCGGAGCAGCGCGCGGCCTACGACCACCTGCTCGATCTTGCGCACATCGAGGAAGCATCGGCGAGCGGGCAGGCCACCGCCGCCCGGATTCACAAGCTCGCCTCCGGCGTGATAGCGCTTACCGCGGCCTCGGTCGTAACCGTCGGTGGCTATGTGCTGTTCATGCACATGGCGCCGGCAATGCTTGCGCCGGCAGACAAACCCGCCATGCACGCAGCGGCTTACGCGGGTCCAGCGACGCCGCAGCCGGACACGTCCGGCAAGGGCGCTTCACTGGTGAAAGACGAGGGTGCAGGCATTCCCGCTGAAACCGGCGAGCCGGACACCACCGTCCCCAAGGCCAATGCCGAGAAAATCCCGGCGCCCAAGGTCGGCCCGACACCCGGCCTCGCCACCAGCGACGCCAGACCCTCCCGGGCGCGGAGCGCTTTCGCCCGCCGAAATGCTACCGCAAACGGCGCTGTCGCCGATCACCATCAGGCCAGCCTGCTCGATCCGAAAATGACGGCCGCCCGCAGCGACCGCGGCAGCATGTTCTATCGGTTGCGCAGATTCGAACGCGCCTTCGCGGACATCGCGCCAAAGAACCATGTCGAAAAGCCGGTCCGCGCCAAATCTGCGTCAGGGACGGCCGGCGCGCCGCGCCCCGGCCCAGCTGCCATTGCACGTCCGGTGGTACCGGTACCCCGTCCGCGAATGGCCGCGCAGGATCCATCGCGGCAAGAAAGCATGACGGCGGTGTGGCTGCACTGACGCGATAAACTGTGTGAGGGATGGCGCAACGCGCGCCGCTTACCTTGCAATTTTCCGGGCGGCTCAGACCTTGACGAGACGCAGCCGCGTGCCCCAGGGGTCGACGGTCTCGAGCCCGTTCGCGACTGCTGCTACTTCGACGCCGGCCTGACGCAGGCGTTGTTCCAGCGCCGCGAACAAATCCGGCTGCTCGATCTCCAGCGAAAACCAGGCAAGCCCGGTGGCCGCATCGTCGCGGCGGCCGGCGCCCGCGCTTTGCCAGACATTGAGACCGAGATGGTGATGATAGCGCCCCGAGGACAGGAACGCGGCGCCGTTGCGCGCGCGTGTCGGATCGAAGCCGATGGCGCCGCGATAGAAGCCGTCGGCCTTCGCGAGATCGCCGACGCGCAGATGCATGTGTCCGATGCGCAGGCCCTCCGGCGCCCCGGCATAATCGCTGACACGGGTATCGGTGAGCGAGACGAGATCGTCGATATCGAGCTGGTCGGTCCCCATCGTCACGGTTCCGGCGCTCCATTGCCAGAGCGAGGGATCGCGATCGGCATAGACCTCGATGCCGTTGCCTTCGGGATCGTCGAGATAGACGGATTCGCTGACGCGGTGATCGGCAAAGCCCGACAGCGGCACGCGATGGATCGCGGCATGGACCAGCCAGCGCGCCAGATCCTTGCGCGTCGGCATCAGGAACGCCGTGTGATAGAGGCCGGCGGCATTGCGGGATTCGTTCGTGGCGTCCGGGCGCGCCTCGAGCACCAGGAGCTTCACCCCGCCCGAACCGAGCGTCGCACCCGCGGCCGAGCGTTCCATCACGGTGAGGCCGAGCACATCGCGGTAGAAGTCGGCGACCGGATCCAGCTGGCGGACGCGCATCGTCACCATGCCGACGCGCATCGGCGTGCGGTTGGCGAAGGTCGGCCCCCCGCCGCTTCCGCCTCCCTCGGCGCGCTCCGCCGCTGCGGCAGCCGCCGCGAAGGAGGAGGCTCCGGCGAGATGCAGCAAGGTGCGGCGGGTCAGGTCGAGGTTCATCGTGGGTTTCTTGCCTGGGTTGGGATCGGTTGGCGGCGGTTTATCACTCTTTCGATCCGCTGCCGCCGGCCGCGGCGCGCGTGTTCGATCACATGTGCGTTGGTCCGGCAACTTTCAGGCCGGCCTGACCGCATGACAAATCCCGCGCTCGAATTGCCGATAGGCCTTCAGGGCCTGCGGGTCGGCAAAGGGGAGGATCTGCATCATGATCACGCCTGCGATCCGCATCGTCGGATCGATCCAGTAGTAGGTGTTGAACAGGCCGGCCCAAGTCAGGCTGCCGGCGTTGCGGCCGTCGGGCACGGGGTCGACATTGATCATGTGGCCGAGCCCCCATCGCAGACGAACGCCCGGAAAAAAATCCACGTCGTTCGAAAGCGCCGGATTTGCCGTTTTGAGAATGCCGGCCTGGAGGTTGCCGATCTGGTTTGCGGACATCAGGGCAACGGTCTCCGGCCGCAAGATCCGCGTGGCGCCAAGGCTTCCGCCATTCAGCAGCGCCTGCAGCAGGGTCAGGTAATCCGGCGCCGTCGAATAGATGCCGCCTCCGCCCGAGGACACGTTCCGTGCGGTCGGCTTTTCCAGCGGCTGCGGCAGAAGCCTGCCGTCCGCACCCCGGATATGCAGGCCGGCCTGACGCGCGCGCTGCTCGTCGGTGATCGCGAAGGCCGTGTCGTTCATGCCGAGCGGGCCAAGGATGTGGTCGCGAAAATACTGGTCGATGCTCTTGCCGCCGGCAATTTCAACCAGCCGGCCCACATCATCGAGGCTGCCGCCATAGGCCCATCTTGCCCCCGGCTCGAACATCAGCGGTCTGCGAGGCAGCGCCGGATGGGTACGAGCGACCTTGAGGTAGCGAACGACATTCGGGTCCCACAGCGGATAGCTGAAGCCGGAGGTGTGCGACAAGAGATGGCGCAGCGTGATGGGCTTGTGCGGCGATCTCAGCTGCGGAAGGCCTTTCGCATCGAAGCCGGCGAGGACCTTGGCCGAACCGAGCCTTTCGTCGATGTGGGCAGCCGGCTCGTCCAGCTTCAGTTTGCCTCGCTCCACCAGTTGCAAGGCTGCCACCGATGTCAGCAGCTTGACCATCGAGGCGATGCGGAAAACCGTATCGGCCGACATCCGCGTCGCCGTGGCCATGTTGCGGGTGCCGAACGCACCCTCATAGACGACCGACTGTTCGTTCGCGGCCATCGCGACGACGCCCGGTATTTCACCGGCGTCGATTTTCGCCTGCAATGCGGCGCCGATCTCCCCGCTCCGAACCGGCTTGCGGACGGCTGCGGCGACGCCGTGCAACGGCGCGGCAGGAATTAGGCCCGCGACCGCAAGCCCCGCCGTTCGCAACAATGCTTCACGCCGACTGAGCAAAGAATTTCTCGCTCGATTTGGCAGTGGGGATTCATGTGGGACCGCCGCAAAAGCCGGTCCGGGCAACGTCTGGCGCTCCCCTGGGGACTTTGCGTAGGTAGACGCATCGATAGCTTAGCTCGCGGCCGGACACTTTCCTACCCGGTCGTTATCTCTTCCAGGCCGCTCCGGGTATCGGAGGCGGCGCCAGACTGCAAACTCAGGCACTAGTGGCCGGTGGAGTGTCGGTTCATCTCCTCCAGAAGCTCGCGCATGGCATCGAACTGCGTGCCGAAGCCTTTCCAATCTCCGGACTTCAATCGTTCCACTGCTTGATTGTAGCGGTCAAGCGCCTCCCGTGCTTGATTTGCCGCCGGGCGTCTGGCGGGCATCTCCTCTGCCGTGCTTGAAACCGCCGGCGCGGCGCCGGGCTCCATGAACAGCGCCGACAAGGCGTCGGCGAGCGTCTCCTTCATCACCACATGTTCACCGTAGGCTGCGATCACGCGTTTCAGCTCCGGCAGGTGTCCGTGCTCCGCCCGCAAATAGAGCGGCGTCACATAAAGGATCGAGTTCTCGATCGGGATCACAAGCAGGTTCGCACCGCGGATCACCCGCGAGCCCATCTGGTTCCACAGCGTGATTTGCTGGGAGATATCGGTACTCTGATTGATCCGCG
Organism: Bradyrhizobium sp.; assembly: GCA_049286845.1. GTDB lineage: Bacteria > Pseudomonadota > Alphaproteobacteria > Rhizobiales > Xanthobacteraceae > Bradyrhizobium. The sequence goes on along the minus strand of JBAQER010000563.1, from coordinate 12,223 downwards.
CTTCGATCTGGAACGGCCCGTAGACAAGCTTCTCCTTGGGAAATTCATAAACGATCAGCTTGCCGTAGTCGGGCCCATCGCAGCGCGCGGCGAGCCACGCGATCATGTTGTCGCGGCGGCTCGGCACCATCGGGAGCATGAGGAAGAACTCGGCATGCGGCTCCCCGGGCAACCGCATGATGATGTAATAGGGCGCCATCATCGCGGTGCCGCCGCCACCCGGCTGGCGGGGAAATTGCCAAAGATCTTCGCGGTTATAGAAAACCTCGGCCGCCTCCATGTGGTAGGTTTGATACAGCCGCGCCTGAATCAGGAACAGGTCCTCCGGATAGCGAATGTGCTTCTGCAGGTCTGCAGGCATGGCCGCGAACGGCTTGAACAGGCTCGGAAAGATGCGCTGGTAGGTCGCGGCGACCGGATCGCGGTTGTCCATCAGATAGAAGTCGACGGTGCCGTTATAGGCATCGACGATGACCTTCACCGAATTGCGGATGTAGTTGAGATCCCGGTCTTGCGCCGGCTGCGCAGAGGGGAAATAGGAGCTCGTCGTGTAGGCGTCCTGCATCCAGAACATCCGCCCATTGCTGATGACCAGATAGGGATCATGATCGAGCCCGAGGAACGGAGCGATCGTTCGCACCCGTTCCTGGATATTGCGCCGGATCATGATCCGGCTTTCGGCAGTGATGTAACTTGAGAGCAGCAGGTTCGGGTCGTTGAAGTAGTAGGCGAACAGCATTCTGCTCGTCATCGCTCCGATCGGAACGCCGCCGGTGCCGTCATAGGCAGCATAGACGTTGTCTTTCCCCTTCGGATAATCGAACTCCGGTGTGCTCCCCTTGACGAGGACGTAGCTGTCGCGCTCTTCGCCGTAATAGATGCGCGGTTCATGGATCGGGGGGCCTCCGTCCGCAACGGGAGGGATGTCGCGCAAATAGAGGAATGGCAGCCCTTCGGCGCTCTTGCGAGTGACCGGGCTCATCACCGCGCCGATGCCGTGGGTAAACAGCACGTGGCGGTTGACCCATGTCTGAGCATTCGGCGGCAGCAAGGAGGGCCGCAGTTCGCGAGCCGAGAGCATCACGCTTTGGTAGGAGCCATCGAGCCAGTAGCGATCAACGTCGAGATGTTGGAATTTGTAGTAAGTGCGGATCTCCTGCAGTTGCGCGTAGGTGTCCGACAAGGGCAGCCAGTCCCACAGCCTGATATTTTCGATTGTCGCCTTGTTGGCCTCCAGCGTCTTGAAGGTAAGCTTCTGTTCGGCAGCAAACGGCCTGGCTGCGATCCGATCGAGATTGTATGCCTGCCGGGTGAGCGCGATGTTGCGTTCGATGTAGGGCTTCTCCAGCTGCAACTCGCTCGGTTTGACGAAGAAGTGCCGGAACAGCACAGGGACTGCGCCGGACAGCACGAAAGAGCCGAGGCCGACGAGTATGAACGCGGCGGCAGGAAGCCAGTAGGTGCGCACCCGCAAGTTTGCCCATGCGGCGAACGCCGCGACGATCGAAAGCCCGATCAACAGCCACAGACCCGGTATCCCCACGTTTACGTCGGTGTAGCTTGCGCCGACGACGACGCCGTTGTCGCCATAGAGCAGCAGATAACGGTCGAGACCGTAGGACCAGGCCTTCACGACGAAGAGGAAACCGAGCAACGCCGAGCCGTGAGCAATTACTGTCGGCGACATCGATCGGTGATGAATGTCGTATTCGATGTCGCCATGCACCCAATAGATCACTCCGGCAAAAAGCGCGCTCAGGACGAGTGTGAGCAGCATCCAGTTCTTGATGAGGATATAGGCCGGCAGCACGAAGAGATAGAAACCGATGTCCTTGCTGAAGAGCGGGTCGTCTGCACCATAGGGGACGTGATAGAAAAACTGCAGGATGACGCCCCAATTGCCGACCTCTGCCGCGGCAACCAGCAGAGCGAGCAAACCTGCGCCGCCCGCGATGACCCGGGACCACGGCAACCGATCGCGCATGAGCGCCAACAGGTCGGGGGGCGGCACATTGCCCGCAAGATTCCACATGAAGGCCGGGACAGATTGCGGCGGCTGTCGTCGGGCAAAACGCACCGCGAGCCATCCGTTCAGCCAGAGGATGACCGCAGTTCCCGTCCAGACCGCAAAAAGGACGACGGCTTTAGCGCCGATCGTCGTCCAGAAAACCTGCAGATAGCCGATCGAGGAAAACCACAGCCAGTCAACCAGGAAGTCGCTCGCGAGCCAAAGCAGGATCAGGCAAATGCCGACCAAGACGGCCGCAATGGTGAACCCGACCACGGCGCTTTGCCTTGGCACCTTCCGTTCGGGTCCGGTAATCCCGATCGTCATGAAATAATCATAGCAGAAATGAGGGACGCTTACCGCTTGAATCGTGGTCGGGATTGGCGCGCCAGGGCCGTGGATGCAGAGCCTTGAAGCTCCATCGCCGGAACGGCGGAACACCCAACGTGTCCACCGTCAGAAGCCGCGGCATTTCAAGTGCAGGCGGATGCAGGCATTTCCTATCCAATGTGACCCACCTGGATTAGCCGGGTTCCACTAATCCGCTGGCGCAGGAGGGCGGCAGCGACGGCGACGGCGTTTGTCTGGTCCGATCGCGCAGGAATGATGCTTTCTGCTGCGACCTCGCGCGCGATCGGTTGTATAGTGGAACAAGCGGGGGCTGTGCTGCATTGCATCAAGTACACCTGAAACCCAACACGGGAGACCGCCATGAAAGTCAAAGACGTGATGCACAAGGGTGTCGACTGGGTCAGCCCCAACACCCCCGTTACCGAACTCGCGAAATTGATGCGGGGTCATGACATCGGCTGCATTCCGATTGGGGAGGACGACCAACTGATCGGGATGGTGACCGACCGCGACATCGTCTGCAAAGGACTTGCGAGCAACGGCTTCGATGCCGGCCGCGCCAAGGCACGCGATGTGATGACCGAAGGCATCCATTGTTGCCGGGAGGACGATGACCTCGCAAAGGCGGTGCATCACATGGAGACGCTGAAGGTCCGCAGGCTGCCGGTGATCAACAAGAGCAAGCGAATGGTCGGCATGATCAGTCTGGGTGACGTCGGCCACTCGGCATCAGTTGATCTGCTGTCCGAATGCGTCAAGAGCGTTTCGGCCCATCACTGAATCACGGCCGGTGCTGCTCTCGCGATAGCCGCGAAGCCGCACGATCAACCGCACGGCACGAAAGCCGGGGCGAAGTGCTTTGCTGTGCCCGAGAGATGGCGCGCGCCGTTTGGCGCGTGCCCGCTTTTATAGCGAACTGGCGCGCCGCTGGTGCGCGCTCCCAAAATATCGAAAACAACCCCATGCAAAGTAGCAGGCGGCCGGCATGGATGCTTCGAAAGCAAGTTGACACGTCGGGCAAATCAGGGGCATTTCTTCACCATCCCGCAATCCTCCTGTAAGCGCCCGTCGCCCCGCAACAACGGGCGCGTCGGTTGCGATTGCGGCTCAAAATCCTCACCCCACCATTGAAATTGCACCGCCTCGCCGCGGCGATCGCCTGCGCGTGGCCAAACCGCGCGCTTGCCGCGCGCGTGGCCTAAGGAATCCCGACATGAACACCGCTCCTGACCTTGTTAAGCCAACCATGATCGCCGCAACCGACCCGGCCAAGGCTGCCGCAGCCCCGCGGATAAGGCTCGCGTCGCACGGATTCTCCATCGACCATCCTGATCCGGAGCTCGGCGAACAGCTCATGGCGAACGCGCTGGGGGTCGCCGATCGCGAAGCGATGGATGGCATCCTCCGGCAATTGGTAAGGGCCAGCGTGAGCGGCGGGAGTCCCGACGAGGTCAACCTCTCTTTCATGATTTCGATGGTGAAAAGCATCAAGCCTAGGGATTCCGTCGAGGCCATGCTGGTGGCGCAAATGGTTTCCGTTCATGTGATGGCGATGCGATGCGCCCATCACCTTGCAAATGCGGACGACATCGCTCAGCACGACAGCGCCGCGCGCGCATTGGGCAGGCTCGCCCGCACGTTTCCGGCCCAGATCGAGGCTCTGAACCGCTACCGGAGCCATGGCGAGCCCGCCATCACCGTGCAGAACGTGTCGGTGGGCGATGGCGGCAAGGCCATTGTCGGCAACGTCACGCAGCACGCGAGCGTGATCGTTTCGGACAAGAACCCGGCATCCGCGGCGCGGAATGCGCCGAAGCCCTCGGGCTCCAGGCGAGCGCACGATTCCGCTGATGCCAAGCGGGCAGCCCGGGCATGAGCGATCACATCAGAAATACCGGCCCGATGCTGGCGAGCCCACGTTGTGGCGCCAAAACCCGCCCCGGCGGCGCATGCCGCTCGCCGGCGGCGCGCGGCAACAAGCGCTGCCGCATGCACGGCGGAGCCCAGGGATCCGGCGCGCAAAGGGCAAACCAGAACGCGCGCAAGCACGGCCTGTTCACCAGGGATGCGATCGCCGAGCGAAGGCGAATTCGGGCGTTGCTGGGTGAAGCGCGGGAGCTGCTGGAGGAGATGAAGTGAAGTGCTTGGCTGCGCTCAGCCATTGGTGTCTTGGAGACAATCGACTATCGTTAGCGCGGACCGGCCAAATGCTGCCATCGAGAGGGAGATCGCAAAATGGCAAGAAAACTTCCGCCGGTTCATCCCGGCGAAGTGCTGCGGGAGGAGTTTCTCGTTCCGCTCAAGCTCACCCCTTACGCGGTCGCGGCTGCGCTGAACGTGCCGCGCACCCGGATCGAACGCATCGCACGGGAGGAAAAGCCCGTTACGGCCGACACCGCGCTACGGCTTGGCAAGTTTTTCAAGACCGGCGCTGCGTTCTGGATGAATATGCAGGCACGCTTCGATCTCGAAACGGCCGAAGACGTACTTGCGCCCCAGATCAAGAAGATTGCCTCCTACGAGGCGGTGTGAGAGCCAATCGTGTCTTCCAGCTCCCTGTCGCAGCAAACAGCGGTGAGCTAGGCCGCCTTTACGCGGCGGGCGTTCTTCGCTCGAACTCGAACCCTGCTTTCGACTGAAAACCCGACATTCAGCGCCCGCATGATGGTGGCAATCGTTTCGAAACGCGGCTTGGCACCCGGCGCCAGCGTCTTGTAGAGGCTTTCGCGGCCGAGACCGGACGCCTTCGCGACCTCCGCCATGCCGCGCGCCTTGGCCACGTCACCAAGCGCCTTGAGCAATACGCCGGGGTTTTCGTCGCGGGCCGAGAGCGAAAGATATTCCGCAATCGCTTCCTCACTATCGAGATAGTCAGCGACCTCGAACGGCGCGTAAGTGACCTTTGCCTTCGCGTTTCCCTTGACGTTTCCCTTGGCTTTGGCCCTCTTCATCGCCCCGCTCTCCTTCAATTCCCTCGCCATGCCCAGGGAGGCTTGCGACAGCCGGTGCAGTATCCGCGCCTTGGCCTTCTGATCTTTCAACCTATTCAGCCAATCGGAAAAGACGGATGACCGAATGAGCGTGCTCATGGCCAAATGTATCTAACTGGATACAGTTTGTTAAGAGCCGGGCACGGGGTCCCATTCCGCTTTGGGCTCCGAACGAGGACACGGTGTCGCGGCCAAGTTTCGAGAGACTTCTACCCTCAGGAGGGCACCCTGCAGGACAGGAAAATTAGCCCTACAACCCACTGATTTCCGGCCCCTATTCGTTAATGGAATTTCAGTCAAAAAGTGCTATATTGTTGATATGAGTAAGCTAACTTCCTCTTCGACCGCAGAGCACATACGGACCCTGGCCCGAACGTTCCACGTGTCCTACACGGAGGGTCCAAATGATCGCTTGGCGCACCACATCTCCCGCCTGGCGGGGGACACGGTTGAGCTTGATGAGATCGAGCAGTTGCTCATTGGTTTGCAGCGAGCCAAACACATTACACGCACAGAGATGATCCAGCTTCAGGCCCGCTACCTGCACGAAGCCAAGCCGTGACATTCGATCCGTTCGGCGATTTTCAATCGCGCGGGTATCTGAGGAATCTAGCCCAGGAGAAAGACCCTGCCATTGTGAGGCGGCTGGAGCATGCCTCCTTTACAACCGGGATCGACGACGCTTTCGAGGCGCTAAAAAAGAAGAAGGCCCTCACCTACTCCGACGTACTCAGCACGCACAATACACTGTTCGAAGCAATGTATCCGTGGGCCGGGCAGGATCGCACCCAAACAGCGCCCAACATTGCGGTAAGCCGTGGCAGCATCCTCTTCGCCCATCCAAAGTATATGCAGAACGCAATCGAGCATGCGCTAAAGCTCGGCAACGACCCGAAAGCGATGCGAGAGAAAGCGGGCGAAGTTATGGGCTACCTCGCCCATGGCCATCCCTTCCTGGACGGCAATGGACGCACCATCATGGTCGTCCACTCCGTCCTGGCCCAGCGTGCCGGCTTCAGCGTCGATTGGGCCTCGACGGACAAAACCGCCTATCTGCAAGCGTTGACCAAAGAGCTGGATGATCCTGGCAAGGGAATTCTCGATAAATATCTCGAACCGTACATCCGACCGGCAGTCACTGATCTCAAAGCGCACATTGCAGCGGCCAAGGGCCTCGATGGCGGCACAGGCGATGCCGATAAAGTTCGCGGCAGCAACGACGATCCGGTAGTTATAGCCGAGTACAAACAGCAGCAGCTTAAACGCGACGAGCATACCGGCGGCGCCTAGGCTTCCGAGCGTACTGATGCTGTGAAGTCCCCGAACCTGCCCTTGCAGCGCTAGGGTAGACTGAGACGGCATGGCGCTCCCTAGGGGAATCGAACCCCTGTTTCAGCCTTGAGAGGGCCGCGTCCTAACCGCTAGACGAAGGGAGCGTTGGCCAGAGGGAATAGCCTCGAAATCGGCTGGCCGCAAGGCGGCCGAGGATCCTGGCCCGCGAACGAACAGCGACCCGTGACGACCTTCAACAAGCCGGAATCGGGGTCCGGAAGCCTTCATTCTGAGGAATTCCGGATTCAGCCCGGCTTCAGGCGTGCAATCTCCGCAGCGCCGGCGGAGGGGTCAAGACTGTAAAGGACTGCTCCGAAAATCCGGCGCTCAGCGGGGATTGAGCACGCATCTGTTGCCCGTTGCCTCCCGCATAGGCCTGATTCAAAAGGTCCATTCCCGGAGCCCCGGTTTTCGGCACCCCGATGTTAAAATAATACGTTCCGCCGGCCTCGACCCGGGTTTCGGTTTCGAAGGCAAGTGATATTCCGTTCTGCACAGACAGTTTAAGGAGCCCTGGCGGACGATCGACAAAGATGTAGGAACCGTTGGTCACCGATCCGACGGGTTTTCCGTCGACTCTTATTTCTGCCGCTGGTACGGCCCCGCCCAAACCGCCGAGAACTCCCTGCTCGCGCAGGAAGTACATTCTCGCTAGCCGCGAATCCCTCAGTTTTGATTGAGATTCAATCGCTGAAGTTCCGGCGCATGCGGCCAGTTGAAAGACAGCACAAAACACCAAGACGATACGATACAGTTGCCCCATGCCCAATCTCGGCCGATGAAAACCCCGTCTGACAAACCCTAAATCAAACGTTGTATAGCTTGGCAAGACTCAACCGAGGCGACCTCTCGTCCCGGGCTTCTTGTATCGAAGCAGCAGGAGTTCTATCCGCGGCCGGTTCAGGGTTCGCTGACGAATTTCAGCCTTCCGGCGGGTTTCAGCGTGCGCGCGTCGAACGTGCGGATTTCGGTCGCCCCGCCGATATCCAGCGTCAGCACCAGCCGGTCGCCGGCGATGCCGGTTGCGACGATGCGGGCGCCCTTCGGCAGGCTGGCGGTGACCTCGGTGGCGGCGGCCGTGACACTTCCCTCGGATCGGAAAAGGCGGTAGCCGATGGCGATCAGAACGGCCGCTACCGCCAGCGCCGTGGTAAGGCCCGCAATCAGCATCATCCGCCGCACCCGCGCGAACAGCGCGGCCTGCTCGGGGGTCGGTTCGGGCGCAACGGTTTCGGTCATGCAAAGCTCGTCTTCGAATAGCGGTCAGAGGTTCAAGGTCACCGTCGCCGGCGACGAGGGATCGGCCCGGCTCGACCGCGTGCTGGCGGTGCGCCAGCCGGAATTGTCGCGCTCGCGGCTGAAAGCGCTGATCCTGGCGGGTTCCGTCACCGCCGGAGGCGCCCCCATCCGCGACCCCGCTTATCATGTCGCCGCGGGCGATACGATCACAATCGACGTGCCGGAAGCGGTCGCCGCCGAGCCTGCGGGCGAAGATATCGCGCTCGATATCGTCTACGAGGACGACGACATCGTCGTCATCGACAAGCCCAGGGGCCTCGTGGTGCATCCGGCCGCCGGCCACGAGACCGGCACCCTGGTCAACGCCTTGATCGCCCATTGCGGGGCCAGCCTTTCCGGCATCGGCGGCGTCAAGCGCCCGGGCATTGTGCACCGGCTCGACAAGGACACCACCGGGCTGATGGTGGTGGCCAAGAACGACCGCGCGCATAAATCGCTGACCGAGCAATTCGCCGACCACGGCCGCACCAACGAGATGCGGCGCGGCTACATGGCCTTCGTCTGGGGCGTGCCGAACCGGCAGCGCGGCACCGTCGACGCGCCGATCGACCGCCACCCCTACGCCCGGGAGAAAATGGCCGTGCGCGAGGGCGGCCGCGAGGCCGTCACCCATTGGGAAATCCGGGAGACCTTCAACGGGCGCGACGGCAAACCGGTCGCCGCCCTTTTGGCCTGCCAGCTCGAGACCGGCCGGACCCACCAGATCCGGGTGCATCTGGCCCATATCGGCCACCCCCTGATGGGCGACGCCGTCTATGGCCCCCACTTCAAGACCAAGGCCAGCCACCTCGGCCCGCAAGCCCAGGCGGCCCTGGCCGGCCTCGGCCGCCAAGCACTGCACGCATACCTTCTGGCGCTGGAACACCCCAAAACCGGGGAGATTTTGCACTGGGAGGCCGACCTGCCGGAGGATTTGCTTCTCCTGCAACGCGCCCTGCGAGCGGCGCTATGACGCAGGCCGTCTGAAAAAGCGATGTTATGTCAGCAGGTTATGCCTGCCACACGACGACGTGACCCCCGCAATCCTTCCAAAAGCCTCTCGATTTAGTGTATGTTGCACCTGCGTTGAATATCCAACGCGGAACATCGCAGCCCGGGCGGCTTTAACACAGCGTCCGTCTGCCGGGCCCGCCGCTATCGGGGGCCTGAACCACTGGAGGGCGCTCGAATGGCCCGTACAGCTACCCTGCCGGTTCTCAACGGAGAATCCGGCCTCTCCCGCTACCTTGCCGAGATCCGCAAATTTCCGATGCTGGAACCCCAGCAGGAATACATGTTCGCCAAGCGCTGGCGCGAGCATGACGATCGCGACGCGGCACACCACCTTGTCACCAGCCATCTCCGGCTCGTGGCCAAAATCGCCATGGGCTATCGCGGCTACGGCTTGCCGATCTCCGAGGTCGTTTCGGAAGGCAATGTCGGCCTGATGCAGGCGGTCAAGCGGTTCGAGCCCGACAAGGGCTTTCGGCTCGCCACCTATGCCATGTGGTGGATCAAGGCCTCGATACAAGAGTACATCCTGCGTTCCTGGTCGCTCGTGAAGATGGGCACCACCGCGAACCAGAAGAAGCTGTTCTTCAACCTGCGCAAGGCGAAGAGCAAGATCTCCGCGCTGGACGAGGGTGATCTCCACCCCGACCAGGTGAAACTGATTGCCAAGCGCCTCGGCGTCACGGACCAGGACGTGATCGACATGAACCGCCGTCTCGGCGGCGATGCCTCGCTCAACGCGCCGATCCGCGACGACGGCGAAGCCGGCGAATGGCAGGACTGGCTGGTCGATACCTCGCCCAACCAGGAAGCCATCATGGCCGAGCACGAGGAGTTCGATCATCGCCGGCAGGCGCTGAACGGCGCCATCGGCGTGCTCAACCCGCGCGAACGCCGCATCTTCGAAGCGCGGCGTCTGGCGGAAGAGCCGATGACGCTGGAAGACCTCGCCGCCGAATTCGGCGTGTCGCGCGAACGCGTGCGGCAGATCGAGGTCCGCGCCTTCGAGAAGGTGCAGTCGGCCGTCAAGGGCACTATCGCCAGGCAGGAAGCGGCCGCGCTGGAAGCCGCGCACTGATTTAATTCAGGCGGATCGAAACGAGACAGGGAAGCCGGCGGCAACGCCGGCTTTTTTGTTTTGGAGGAATCGCCGTACAGCAGCGCACTGGCCTAGGTCTTGTAGTCGGGCGCGGCGCCGTGGCGGCGCGGAAGCGAGACTGCTTGAACCGGCAAGGCCGGTCAATCGACCAAGGTGGGCAAGGAAGTTTACCTGAGGGTGGCCATGCCGATCACGCTGCAATCGACCGTCGGCGGGTTTACGCCCGAGTTCATGCGCAGGCTGCCCGAACTCGAGCGGGCCATGATCGCGCATGGGCTCGAGCCGTCCGAATTCGTGATCTCGAAGGACCGCGCGACGCCGGCCACGGTTCCGCTGATCGGGCCGTTCTTCTACGACTACACGGTCTTTGTCGGCGATGAGAATTTCACCGTCACCGAGCCGAACGACCTCACGTTCCTGGATTATTTCTACCAGCGCTGCATCGCCGAGGACGAGGCCGTACCGGAGCAGGAGCAGCGCGCCGAGCGCCCCGGCCTGATCAGCCGCGTCTTCCGCTGGATGGCGCAGCCGATCTGAGGGACGCCGTCATTCCGGGGCATCGCGGAGCGATGAACCCGAAATCCCGAGATGGTCAGCGCGAGATTCCGGGTTCGCGCTTACGCGCGCCCCGGAATGACGAGCCCCTACTCCCCCCACTGCCTCGCCAGCGTCGCCAGCGCGCAGCCTTCGCAATAGCGCGCGTCCTTGTAGTCGATCCAGTTGTGGGCATAGACCCGCTCGAGCGGGATGCCGTAGCGCGCCCGCAGCAGCTTCACCAGAATTCGCCACGCCTCGATCTGCGCCTCGGTGGCGCCGCGCGCGACATCGGGATAATTGCCGGCGAATTCCACCCCGATCGAATTGGTACCTACCACCTGGCGGAAGGTCGGGCGGTTGTCGATGTATTTGTTGTCGTTGCGGTTGGCGCCGTCGCCATGGGTCGGCACCAGATTCTCCGCCACCGCCCAGTAGACCGTGCCGTCGGTTTCGACCCAGACGGTGACGCCGCGCCGCGTCGGATTCCTGGCTTGCGCCTGCGCGCCGCCGCGCGCCGAGCCCGCCGGCCCCTCGGTCTGGTGCACGATGATGTTGCGCCAGGGATGGGCCTTTGCGACCTCGCCCCAGGGCGCCAGCCAGACCATCTTCAGCCCGGGAATTTCGGGTGTGCCCGACGCCTTCGCGATGGTCCCAAGGTCGGGCGTCTGCGCGGCGGCCGGAGCAACAATCATGAAGGCGGCGAGCGCCATCGCGGGCAGGCGAACGTTCATGGCCCCAGCGTCTAGCACGCTTCACGCATGCTTGCGCAGGGCTCGCTCCGGCATCGCCGCGGGGTTGATCCCGGGCGCCAGCGGCGGAGCGGGATCGTAAACCGCAAGGCGGTTCTTGCCGTCCTTCTTGGCGGCGTAGAGCGCGTGGTCGGCGGCGGCCATCAGCCGGTCCGGGAAGTTTCCCATCTGTCTCGTCCACTGCGCGACCCCGATCGAGAGCGAGATCGGGATATCGCTGCCGACGCAGGCCGCGGCATCCTCGCGGCAGACATCCAGGATGCGGCGGGCGATCATCGCGCCCTCGCGCAAGGTCGAGGACGGCAGCACGACGCAGAACTCGTCGCCGCCGGTGCGCGCCAGCATGTCGCCGGGCCGCAGCCGGGTCTGCGCCATCAGGGTGAAATGCTGCAGGCAGGCGTCGCCCGCGGCGTGGCCATGGGTATCGTTGATCGCCTTGAAGCCGTCGAGGTCGATCACCAGCAGCGAGAACGCTTCGCCGCTGCGCTCCGACCGCGCGCATTCCTCGGTCAGCCGCTGCAACAGGTGCCGGCGGTTGCCGACGCCGGTGAGATCGTCGAGCAGCGCCAGGTCGGCGACCTCGTTGCGCAGCCGGTCCATCGCCATCAGCAGGAAGCCGAAATTCCACGCCATCGACAGGAACATCAGGACCAGGATCAGGGCGGACTGCATCGGATTGAAGCGGATGAACGAGAACTCGGCGCCGACATGGAACAGGTTGCTCGTCACCCGGAAGGCATAGATGGCGATGATCAGGATGGCGACGGTGGCCGCCAGCCGCGCGCCGGGGTTGATGCGGCCGTTCTGCCGCGACAGCAACAGCTTCAGCGTCAGGATGATCGGCAGCACCTGGGCGACCGAATAGATC
>JBAQER010000562.1:0-7436 GCA_049286845.1 Bradyrhizobium sp. | reverse complement strand
GAACAGCGCCAGCGTGGCCGCCAGCACCAGCGTCGCCAGTGCCTTGACACGCCGCAGCTCGGCCGCGCGCGCGGCGTCGCCGGGAGCGTCGAAAGAAAAGGTGCCGGGGACGATCATGATGGCTCTTGCATGAATGAAGAACCCCATCCTGAGGGCGGCGCCTTCGCCGCGTCTCGAAGGATGAGGAGGCATCGGGGCTCTCATGGTTCGAGACGGCGCACCGGACAGCGCAAGAGCGCTGCCGGGAGGGCGCCTCCTCACCATGAGGGTCTGGTTTGATCTATGAAGATACCGGCCAAAAAGAAGGCCCGCCTAAGCGGGCCTCCGAACTAGCGTCTACTCAACTCAACCAAACCGATCAGGCGGTCTTGTTGTAGACCTTGGCGAAGTTGTCCTGGGCGGTCTTGGCGCCGTCGGCGACGAGCTTGCCGAGATATTCAGTCGAGGCCTTCGCCCGCGACACCAGCACTTCGCCGCGCGCACGGACCATGTCGGACTGGATCTGCACCGCCTCGTTGAGCGACTTGGCGGAAGCCAGCTTGTCGATGCCGGCGAAGAACTCCTGGGCGTCCTGGTAGATCGCGTCCTGGATGTTGCGGCTGATCTTGGCGGCCTCGGAGACCGAACCGGCAACGGCGGTCTCGATAGCGGCGGTCACCTTCTCGGAGCCGGCATGAAGGTCGGCGGCGCGCTCCTTGGCGGTCTCGGTCTGCTTCTTCACGAACTCACGGGCGGCTTCCGGAACTTCCATGTTCTGGAGCTTGGTGAACGCCTCGGTGACGGGCGCGAAGGCTTCCTTGACAGTGTTCAGCACGGAATTGGTTTCGGTGGTCATGGGGCTTCTCCATCCTCAGTGTTTGAGCTATGGGCTCACCCCGTCCGGATTTGGCCCGGGGCACAGTCTGTATGACACGGTTAATGGTGCGCCGCAACATCTATGTTGCGGTGCGACATCACGAATCCGTGACCGACCCGGCGATTAGGCGAGCTGCCCGGTAAAGCGGGCCGGCGGCGGTATTTAGTGCTGCACGGCCCCCGGCAGCCCATAGGCTTCCAGTTGGGCCCGGACCTGCGCCACATTGTGCCCCAACACAACGATATCGTGGGTCTTGCCGGACTTGTCCTTCACATGGTCGCGCAGCAGCGCCTCAGCCTTGAAGCCCAGCCCCTCGAAGATGGCGATGGCGCCGGACTGGTCGACCGTCATCTGCACCACCAGCTTCTCCAGGCCCGCGCTCAGGGCCAGCGCAAAGGTCTCCTGCGACAGCGCCCGACCCACCCCCTGGCCGCGCACATCCGAGGAGACCACGTTGCGGATTTCGCCAACATGCGGCGACCACGACCAGGGATCGCGCACCAGGGTGCCGCATCCGACCACCCTGCCCGCCTTCACCGCGAGAATGCTGGTGATGGCGCCGCGCTCGATCTCCTTGATCCAGGCTGACAGCACCTTCGGCTCGCTGATGTTGCGCGGCAGGAACAACAGATCATGCACCGGCAGCTTCTGCGCAAAGTCGAGCACGGCGGCTTCGTCCGCCTGCGACATCAGGCGGAATTCGATCTCGCCGGCTTCGGTCTGCACGCGGCGCGGATAGGTTCTGATATCGCTGCTCATATCGATCTCTCGCATAACCATGAATCGAGTTTCGGCCACAGCCGCTTGATGGCGTTGGCGCCGGCGACCAGGCTGACGTGGCCGCCCTTCAGGATCACCTCTTCCTTGTCGGTCGAGCCAATCTTCTGAATCAGGGGCTTCGCCGCGTCATAGGGCACGATGTGATCGTGCTCGGCAACCGCGTGCAGGATGGGCACCTTGATTTTCGAAATATCCGCTTTCCGTCCACCGACCGACATCGCGTCGTTGTAGAGCTTGTTGTCCCACATCAGGTCCCTGGTGATGGTACGGAAATACTCGCCGGCCAGCGGCAGCGTATCGGTCGCCCAGCGGTCGAACATGCGGTACGACTTGACGTATTCGTCGTTCCAGATGTTTTCCCACAACTGCACCTGGCTCGCGGCGCGCGACGCCGGCCGCAGCATCTCGAACGACGACAGGATCATCTCGGGCGGGACGTTGCCGGCACTGTCGATCAGCCGGTCGACGTCGAAATAGCGTTTGTCCGAAAAATTCTGGAACAGCTTCATCTCGCGGAAGTCGACCGGCGTGGTGAAGCAGATCAGGTTCTTCATCGGCCCTTCGTTGAAGATCGAGCCGTACAGCAGCGACAGCACGCCGCCGAAGCAATAGCCGATCACGCTGACATCGGTCTCGCCGGAATCCTGCTGCACGCGGCGGACGCAGTCCGGGATGAAGTCGAGGACGTAGTCCTCCATCCGCAGGCTCTTCTCTTCCGGCTTCGGCGCGGTCCAGTCCAGCATGTAGACGTCGTAGCCGCGCTTCAGGAGAAACTCGATGAAGCTCTGGCCCGGCACCATGTCGAGGATGTAGCCGCGGTTGGTGGTCGCCATCACGATCAGGATCGGCACCCGGTAGATCTCGTCCGCGACGGGGCGATAGTGATAGAGGTTCATGGTGCCGCGGGCGGCCAGGATGTCCTTCGGTGTCGAGCCGAGCGACGGTCCCGAGGAGGAAATGTATTCGACGCCCTTGATGCTGCGCTGGATCGCGCGCTGCACCTCGGTCTGGATCCGGTCCGGGATCGAAGCCAGATCGAGGCCCGCGACATTCAAGCCAGCACTGGCGTTCATTTCTGCTCTCCGCCTGATGACGGAGGACGTTTGGTGCGCGGCGGCTTGGGCGCCGCCGGATATCCGCTATCCGGCGCGCCGGAATTGTTGTGGACCTGGTGCAAGAGCGCCTTGATCTCGTTGAGCTGGCCTTCGATCGACTGCAGCCGCTCGGCCATGCTGACCATCTGAGCCCGGCTCGGCAGGTTCATGCTGACGAGATATTTCTCCATGAGGTCGCCGAGCTGCTTCTGCGCGCCCGCCGTGACCCCACCGACCTGATTGACGACCTTGGAAAATTCCGGCGACGCCATCGCCTGATTGGCGAAGGAATTGAAGCCCTTCTCCATCTCGCCGATCATGTTCTGCCAGATCGCGACCGGATCGTTGCTCTTGTCTGCCATTGGCGCCCTCCAGCATATCCACGCGGGCTTTTGCGCCCTTCACCTGTTTTCGGCCATACCACACTGTTGCGACAGCACGGTCAACATCGCCGGCCGATTTGTCAGTCCTTCTGCCGCACCGGAGCCTTCTGCGGCGCGAAAAACCGTGCCATAGAGTTTCCCATTGCATTGCCATTCGAGGATTACGCAGGTGACTTCACTCGCCCACCAGCCGCCGCAGATCGCCCGGGCCAACGGCATCGATATTTGCTACGAGAGCTTCGGCGACGCTGGCGCCGAGCCGATGCTGCTGATCATGGGGCTGGGCGCCCAGATGATCCTGTGGGACGACGAATTCTGCCGTGAGCTTGCAGGCCGCGGATTCCGCGTCATCCGCTTCGACAACCGCGACATCGGCAAATCCAGCCACCTGTCGGGCGGCAAGCGCCTGACCCCGCTCGAACTGCTCAAGCTGCGGTTCCTGAAGATCCCGGTTCAGGCGCCCTACAAGCTCCGCGACATGGCCGAGGACACCACCGGACTGATGGATGCGCTCGGCATCAAGTCGGCGCACCTGGTCGGCGCGTCGATGGGCGGCATGATCGCCCAGGAAGTCGCGATCTCGTTTCCGCACCGGGTGCGCTCGCTCACCTCGATCATGTCGACGACCGGCAATCCGAAAGTGCCGCCGCCGACCCGCGAGGCGGCGGCGATGCTGATGGCGCCACCCCCGACCACCAGGGAGGAATATCTCAAGCGCTTCGCCCAGACCTGGAAGGTGCTGCGCGTCGGCAGCTTCCCGCTCGACGAGGCCAAGGACCTCGAACGCGCCGAACGCACCTTCGCCCGCGGCCTCAATCCCAACGGCGTCGGCCGGCAGCTCCGCGCCATCCTGGCCTCCGGTAGCCGCAAGGAACGGCTTCATACGGTGAAGGCGCCGACGCTGGTCATTCACGGCACCGTCGATCCCCTAGTGCGCCCCGAGGGCGGAAAGGACACTGCGGCCTCGATCCCTGGCGCCAGACTCCTGATGATCGAGGGCATGGGCCACGCGCTTCCGATCCCGATGTGGCCGCAGATCATCGACGCAATCGACAAGCATGCCCATGGGGCGGCGGCGAAGGCGGCGTAAGCGCCGCTTACACCCGCCGAACTTATCCCCCCGCCCAGACATCGAGCACGTAGCGATTCCCGGCGCCGAGTTCGTCGATCCAGAGCAGCCCCGCATCGGCGTCGGCGCCCTTGCGCTCGCGATAGATCGCCACCAGTGCGGCCTTGACGTCCGGCTCCATCTTGCCGCCGTCGCCGCAGACGTAGATGATCGCGCCCTGCTCGATCAGGCTCCAGACGCGGTCCTTCTGCGCCGCCACCAGATGCTGCACATAGGTCTTCGGACCGTCGGCGCGCGAGAAGGCGGTGTGCAGCTCGGCGATCCCAGCAGCGGCGCACGCCTTCAGCTCGTCGGCGTAGAGATAATCCTGGTCAGGATGACGGCAGCCGAAGAACAGCATCGCCGGGCCGAGGCTGGCGCCCCGCGCTTTCCGCGCCTCGCGTTCCTGCAGGAAGCCGCGGAACGGCGCCAGACCCGTTCCCGGCCCGATCATGATGATCGGAACGCCCGGATCGTCGGGCAACCGGAATCCGGCCTTGGTCTCGCGCACCGTGGCGTGAACGGTCTCGCCGGCCCGGCGACTGGCGAGATAGTTCGAGCAGATGCCCTTGTAGACGCCGCGCCCCGAACTCGCGGGGCCTTCGACCACGCCGACGGTGACGCTGCAACGCGCCGGATCGACCGACGGCGACGACGAGATCGAGTAATAGCGCGGCGCCAGCAGCGACAACATTTCGAGATAGGCGTGGAACGGCAGTTCGCAGGCCGGGTGTTCCTCCAGGAGATCGAACACCGATCTTCGTTTGCCGAGAACGTCGGAACGATAGCGCTCTGTGGCGCCGTCGTCGTCGCCGACATAGGCCAGCAATTTCGGCTTGGTTACGGGGCACCGCGTGTGCTCGGCCATGACCTGGATCTGCTTGCGGGTCGCGACCTGCTGCAATTCGACGAAATCGGTCAACAGCCGGCCGACCGACACGACGTCGCCGACCGGCAACTGCGCGCGCCGGCCCTCCGCGACCTGCAGCCGGATCTGATCGGCGGGCAGAAAGCCGAAGCGGCGGGCGATGGAATCCACCAGCGCCGGATCGTTGCGCGGCACCACGCTCAAGTGATCGCCGACCCGGTAGCTGATACCGGGAGGCAGTTCCACCTCGATGTGGCGGGTCGACCTGTCGGATGGATTGGCGCCCGCCTTGTTCTGCAATTCGGTGTTGGCCAGCACCTTCATCGGCGCGGCGCCGCCGAGTGCGACGACCGCATTCACCGTGGTCGGCGCCACCGGCTCGATCGTGTAAAGCGGGGTGTCCTCGGCGCGGCTGAAACTGGAATCGACGCCGAACTCCTTCATCGCCGCCGGCGCGAGTTTTGCAAACCAGCTTTCGAATTCGCCGTCGAGATCGCTGCGGGCATCGCCCTCGCCCCGCGCATAGACGCTCTTCGCGCCGTGCGCCGCCAGTTGCTCGTCGATCAGGCGCGGGATCGACTGATAGGTCGCGGACCAGTCGCTGTTGCCGCAGCCGAACACCGCATAGCGCAGCTTTGCAAAGGCATCCTTCGGCAGATCACTGCCAAGCCATTTGACGAATTGGGTGGCATTGTCGGGCGGCGCGCCGTTGTACGAGGCGGAGAAGATCAGGACGCCGCCCTGCTCCGGCAGCTTGCCGACATACTCGTCGAGCGGCGCGAGCTTGGTCGCAAAGCCGTTGACCTCGGCGAGGTCGGCGACGCGGGTCGCCAGTTCCTCGGCGGTGCCGAGGTTCGATCCATAGAGCAGCAGAAGCGGCGTGTTGTGTCCAGGGCGCGTCCGCGTCGGGCGCGGCGCCGCGGTCGATGCCGCCGCCGTCGTCGTTGCGCGGCCGGCAAAGGCGCCGCGCTCCTTGTCGGCCCGCGGCCGAACCTTGATCTTGAAACCGTCCGGCTTGATGGTCAGCGTTTCCTTCAGATGCATCTGGTAGCGGTGGTGGTCGACCAGCTTGAAACGCTGCAGGATCATGCCAATCGCGAGTGCCGCCTCATGCATGGCAAAGCCGCGGCCGATGCAGGCGCGCTGGCCGTTGCCGAACGGCTTCCAGGCGTTGACGGGGCGCGCCGCCTCGGCCTCGCGGCTGAAATTCTCCGGATCGAAGGCATCGGGGTTCGGTCCCCAGACGCTGGGATCGCGATGCAGCGCCAGCACCAGCACGGTGATGAAAGTGTTCTTCTTCAGCTTGTATTTGCCGCCGATGGTCTCATCCTGGAGCGGCGAGATGCCATAGGCCGGCGCAGGCGGCCATAGCCGCAGCGCTTCCTTCAATATTTGCGTGATGTAGGTGAGTTGCGTCACCTGCTGATAGGTCGGCCTGGCGTCGATATCCGGCCCGAGCACCCGGTCGACTTCCTCATACGCCTTCTTCAGAACCTCGGGATGTTTCAACAGCGCATACAGCGCGCAAGACAACAGGCCGCTGGTGGTCTCGTGCCCCGCGATCAGGAAGGTGTTGATCTGGTAGCGAATGTTGACATCGTCGAGCTGCTCGCCGGTCGAGCGGTCGACGCCGGTCATCATGGCGCCGAGCATGTCCTTTTTGCCCTCGGCGGCCTCGGCGTTTCCGCGGCGCTCGGCGACGATCTCGTCGACCATCTTGTTCATGAAGGCGACGTCGCCGGCGAGATCGCGCCGGCGCTTCTGCATCCACAGATTTTCCAGCGGCAGGCCGCGGATCATCATGATCGTTTCGAGCGAGCGCACCAGCGACGCCACGAACGGATGGTAGTCGCGCCGGTAGAACGAGTTGAACCGGTAATCGAAGCCGCACAGCCCGATGGTATCGAGCGTCAGCGCCGTCATATCGTGCACGACGTCGATTTCCTCGTCAGCGTTCAGCCGCTCCCACTTCTTCACCAGCTGTTCGGCGATATCGACCATGCTGGTGTGGTAGGACTGCATGGCGCGGTTGCCGAACGGCTGCACCAGGATGTTGTGGGCCTTGCTCCAGTTCGGCTCCGTAGTGTCGGCGGTGAACAGGCCGTCGCCGCCGATCGCGCGCACCCGGCGCAAGGGTCCGCGCACTGCCTTGTCGAAGCGTTTTTCGTTGCTGAGCTCATTGACCAGAGCGTGGCCGGAAACGATGACGATCGGCGCGCCCATCATGTCGAGCCAGAAGATAGGCCCCAGCTCCTTGGCCAGCCGCGCCAGATTCTGCACCGGCGCGGAGGAATCCAGCGACAGCATGTTGCCGACCACCGGCTTCTTCGGCGGATGCGGGATCGGG
>JBAQER010000561.1:0-2463 GCA_049286845.1 Bradyrhizobium sp. | reverse complement strand
C
The DNA here is from genome assembly GCA_049286845.1 of Bradyrhizobium sp. Taxonomy (GTDB): domain Bacteria; phylum Pseudomonadota; class Alphaproteobacteria; order Rhizobiales; family Xanthobacteraceae; genus Bradyrhizobium. The sequence continues at coordinate 2,462 of JBAQER010000561.1, read as the reverse complement.
TCGTAGCCGTAGCCCTCGGGCAGGACCTTGGCCGCGACTTCCTGCATCGCCTTGATCGCGTCGCCGGAGCTGTAGCCCGCCGCCGCCGAGCCGATGATTTGCGCCGCCGGAAAGCCGTTGAAATGCGGCACCAGGTCGGGTCCCCGCACATACTCGGTGCTGACCACGGCCGACAGCGGCACCATCTTGCCGTCGTTCGAGCGGGTATAGAGCTTGGTGATGTCCGTCGGATTCTCGCGGTAAGGCGCATCGGCCTGCAGCACCACGTTCCAGACGCGGCTGTACTGCGTGTACTGGCTGACCACGATCGAGCCGAACTGCGCCTGCAACGCGGCATTGACGTCCGCCACCGGCACGCCGAGCAGCACCGCCTTGGAGCGGTCCACCGTCGCCCGCATTTGCTGCGAGATGCCGCGATAGGTCGTGTTCAGGCGTCCCAGCTGCGGATGCCTGGCGGCTTCGGCGATGAACTGCCGGGTGACTTCGTCCAGGCGCTGGGGGTCGCCGCTCGCCCTGTCCTGAATCCAGAACTCGAAGCCGCTGCCTGTGCCGATGCCGGGAATCGCCGGCGGCGGAATCGGGATCAGCACTCCGGTATCGATGTGCTGCGCTCCTTGCATGACTCCGGTCAGAATGGCTTTGACGTTCTCCTTTTTGGCGGTGTCGACCGACTCGTAGCGTTTCTTGAAATCCTTGAAGGTAATGAAGAACGACGTGGCGTTCGGCTTGTACTGTCCGTCGATGAAGCTGTAGCCGTTGACGATGGTGCGGTCGGCGACCGCCGGATCCTTCGCGAACAGGTCGGCCACCTCGTCCGCGGTTCGCACCGAGCGCTTGAGCGTCGCGGCATCGGGCATGGCGACCTGCGCGAACACGTAGCCCTGGTCCTCGTTCGGCACGAAGCTGGTCGGGATGGTGCGGAACAGGTGCACGATCGTCCCCAACATCAGCGCGAGCAGGATGAGCGCAACGCCCATGCGCTTGATGGTCAGCAGAACGCCGCGGCCGTACAGCTTGGTCGCGCGGTCGAACCAGCGGTTGAACCACGCGAACGGGCCGCGCTGCGGCGGCTGCGTGTGCTTCAGGAGCACGCCGCACATCGCCGGGGTCAGCGTGAGCGCGACAAAACCCGAAATCGCCACCGACAGCGCGATCGTCAGCGCGAACTGCTTGTACAGCTGGCCGGTGGTGCCCGGCAGAAACGCCGCCGGGATGAATACCGCCGACATCACCAGCACCACCGCGATCACCGGCCCGGTGACCTCCTGCATCGCCTTGATCGTCGCCTCCCTGGGCGGCAGATGGTTGGCGTGCATATTGCGCTCGACGTTCTCGACCACCACGATCGCATCGTCGACCACGATGCCGATCGCGAGCACCAGGCCGAACAGCGTGAGCAGGTTCACCGAAAAGCCCAGCGCCAGCATGCCCAGAAACGTGCCGATCAGCGACACGAAGATGGCCACCGTGCAGATCACCGTCGCGCGGAAGTTCTGCAGGAACAGGTACACCACCAGCACCACCAGCAGGATCGCCTCGAACAGCGTATGGATCACTTCCTCGATGGACAGGCGCACGAACTCCGTCGTGTCGAGGGCGATGGCGTAGTCGATCCCCGCAGGCAGCGTGCGCTTCATTTCCTGCATGGTCTTGCGCACCGCGTCGGACACCTTCAGCCCGTTCGCGCCCGGCTGCTGGTAGATCACAATCGGCGTGGCCGCCTTGCCGTTGAATTTGTTGTCGTCGATGTACTGGCGGCGGCCCGTCTCCGCGCGCGCGACGTCCTTCACGCGCACGATGGCGCTGCCGTCCTGGCTCGCGCGCAGGATGATGTCCTCGTAGCGCGACGGCTCTGTGTACGGGGCCTGTGTCACGACCGGAAAGGTCATCTTCACGTTGCCCGTGTTGGGCTCGGCGTTCACCTGCCCGGCGCTGACCAGCGCGTTCTGGCTGGAAACGGCGTTCGCAATATCGGTCGTGGTGATGCCGAGCGAGGCCATGCGGTTCGGATTCATCCACAGGCGCATGGCCTGGTCGGGCACGCCGAAGATCTGCGCCTGCCCTGCGCCTTCCACGCGCTTGATCGCATCGAGCACGTAGACATTGACATAGTTCGTCACGTATTCCGGCGTATAGCGGCCCTCTTTATCGAACAGCGCCACGATCATCAGGATGCTGGCGGACTTCTTCTGTACAGATACGCCGTACTGCGTGACCGCTTCGGGCAGCTGCGGCAGCGCGAGATTGACCCGGTTCTGCACCTGCACCTGCGCCATGTCCGGATCCATGTCGAGGGTGAAGTACACGGTGATGGTGAGCGGGCCGGTGTTGGAACTGATCGACGTCATGTACAGCATGTTGTCGACGCCGTTGATCTGCGCCTCGATCGGCGCAGCCACCGAGTCGCCGACCGTCTTCGCGTCCGCGCCCGGATAGGTGGTCGTCACCTGCACCTGCACCGG
>JBAQER010000560.1:0-17827 GCA_049286845.1 Bradyrhizobium sp. | reverse complement strand
ATGCCGAGCCGCGCGCGGATCTCCGCCAGCAGCGCCAGGATCTGCGCCTGCACGGTGACGTCGAGCGCCGTGGTCGGCTCGTCCGCGATCAGCAAATCAGGCTCGTTGGCGAGCGCCATCGCGATCATGACGCGCTGGCGCTGGCCGCCGGACAATTGATGCGGATAGCTGGCAAGCCGGGTTTCCGGATCGGGAATGCCGACCTGGGTCAAGAGCTCGAGCGTTCGCGCCCGCGCCTTGGCGCCGCTGATGCCGCTGTGCAGCTGCAGGATCTCGCCGATCTGCGACTCGATCGAATGCAGCGGATTGAGCGAGGTCATCGGCTCCTGGAAAATGATCGAGATGTCGTTGCCGCGGATACCGCGCATCTCGTTCTCAGGCAGGCCGAGCAGTTCCTGGCCCTTGAAACGGATGCTGCCGGAGGGATGCGACGCGGTCGGATACGGCAACAGCTTCAGGATCGACAGCGCGCTGACCGATTTGCCGGAGCCGGATTCGCCGACCAGCGCCACGCACTCGCCGCGCTTGATCTCGAAGGAAACATGATCGACCGCGGTCGTGGTGCCGCTCGGCTGGTGGAACGCCACCGAGAGATCGCGGATATCGAGCAGGGGCTGGTTGATGGCGTCCATGCGGCCCTACCTGAACGTCTTGCGCGGATCGAAGGCATCGCGCACCGCTTCGCCGATGAAGATCAGGAGCGAAAGCATGATGGCGACCGCGAAGAAGCCGGTGAAGCCGAGCCACGGCGCCTGCACGTTGGCCTTGCCCTGCGACAGCAGTTCGCCGAGCGACGGCGAGCCCGGCGGCAGGCCGAAGCCGAGGAAGTCGAGCGCGGTCAGCGTCATCACCGACGACGACACGATGAAGGGCAGGAACGTCATGGTCGCCACCATGGCGTTCGGCAGCAGATGCCGGAACATGATCACGGCATTGGAAACCCCGAGCGCGCGCGCCGCCATGATGTATTCGAAATTGCGCCCGCGCAGAAATTCCGCGCGCACCAGACCGACCAGCGACACCCAGGAGAACAGCAGGAGGATACCGAGCAGCACGAAGAAGCCGGGCACCAGCACCGAGGACAGGATCAGCAGGAGATAGAGCGAGGGAATGGCGCTCCAAACCTCGATGAAGCGCTGGAAGCCGAGATCGACCCAGCCGCCGAAATAGCCCTGCACGCCGCCGGCGGCGACGCCGATGATGGAGGAGATGATGGTGAGGCTAAGCCCGAACAGCACCGAGATGCGGAAGCCGTAGATCAGCCGCGCCACCACGTCGCGGCCCTGATCGTCGGTGCCGAGCCAGTTGTATTCGAGGTCGTGACAGCTTTTCAGGCCCTTCTTCTGCACCACCTCCTTGCACTGCGCTTCCGTCAGCATCCAGGTCGGCTTCGACGGCGCCGGCGTCGGCAGATCGAGATTGTGCGTATCGTAAGAATAGCGGATCAGCGGCCAGACGATGCTGCCGCCCTTCTCCTTGATCAGCTTCTGCAGATACGGGTCGCGGTAGTCGGCCGCGGTCTCGAAGTCGCCGCCGAAGGTGGTCTCGGAATAGCTGATGAAGGCCGGAAAATACAGATGGCCGTCGAACTTGATCAGGAACGGGCGGTCGTTGGCGATCAGTTCGGCAAACAGCGAGACGAAGAACAAGATCAGGAAAATCCAGAACGACCAGTAGCCCCTGCGATTCGATTGGAAATTCTGCCAGCGCCGGCGGTTGAGCGGCGACGGGCTGAACGGGTGGCGGGTGATCGGCACGATTTCGCCGAGCGGCGACTGCGTTGACGTCTCGATCGGTTGCGGCGCGGTGATGTTCATCAGACCTCCCGCGCCTCGAAATCGATTCGCGGATCGATCCACATGTAGGCGAGATCGGAGACCAGGTTGACCACGAGACCGACCAGCGAAAAGATGAACAGCGTGCCGAACACCACGGGGTAGTCGCGGTTCAGAACGCTTTCGAAGCCGAGCAGGCCGAGGCCGTCGAGCGAGAAGATGGTCTCGATCAGAAGCGAACCGGAGAAGAAGGCGTGAATGAACGCGCCGGGGAAGCCGGCGATCACGATCAGCATGGCGTTGCGGAAGATGTGATTATAGAGCACCTGCCGCTCGCTGCAGCCCTTGGCGCGCGCGGTCATGACGTACTGCTTGCGGATTTCGTCGAGGAACGAGTTCTTGGTCAGAAGCGTCATGGTGGCGAAGGCGCCCAGCGCCATCGAGATCAGCGGCAGCGTGATGTGCCAGAAATAATCGATGATCTTCCAGTACCAGGGGAACTGCGACCAGCCGTCCGAAGTCAGCCCGCGTAGCGGGAAGATGTTGAAGAAAGAGCCGCCGGCGAACAGGATGATCAAGAGGATCGCAAACAGGAATCCGGGAATCGCAAATCCGACGATGATCACCGCCGAGGTCCAGGTATCGAACTTGGAGCCGTCCATCACCGCCTTGCGGATGCCGAGCGGGATCGAGATCAGGTAGGTCAGAAGCGTCATCCAGATGCCGAGCGACATCGAGACCGGCAGTTTCTCCTTGATCAGCTGCAGCACGCTGACGTCGCGGAAATAGCTCTTGCCGAAATCGAAGCGGGCGAAGTTCCACAGCATCAGCGCGAAACGCTCCGGCGCCGGCTTGTCGAAGCCGAACTGCTTTTCCAGGCTCTTGACGAAATCGGGGTCGAGCCCCTGGGCGCCGCGGTATTTCGAGCCGACCGCGTCTGCCGATGCGCCGACCTGGGTGCGCGCGCCGAAATCGCCGCCGGTGCCGCCCGAGATCCGCGATGAGCCGCCGGTGTCGGCGCCGGAGAGCTGCGCGATCACCCGCTCCACCGGACCGCCCGGCGCGAACTGCACCACGACGAAGGAGACGAACAGGATCCCGAGCAGCGTCGGGATCATCAGCAGAATGCGGCGGGCGATATAGGCACTCATGTTCTATTTCGCCTGTTCCAGCTTCGCCGCCTTGGCCGCCTCGAACCACCAGAGTTCGGGGGCGCCGACGCCTTGCGCGTAGCGCGGAAGTTTCGGGGGATGTCCGAACTGGTCCCAATAGGCGATCGGATGGCTGGTGCGATACCACTGCGGCACCCAGTAACGCCCGGCGCGGAACACCCGGTCGAAGGCGCGGCAGGCCACCGTCAGGTCAGCGCGGTTCTCGGCGCCGAGAATTTTCTCGATCAGCGCGTCGATCGCCGGATTGGCGATCCCGGCCAGATTGTAGGAGCCCTTGGTGGCGGCGGCCTGCGAGGTGAAGAACGGCCGCATGCCGTCGCCCGGGGTCGCCGACATGCTGAAGCGCTGGATGGTCATGTCGAAATCGAAATCTTCCAGCCGGGCGCGATATTGCACGGGATCGACCAGCCGCACGCTGGCCTCGATCCCGAGCGTGCCGAGATTTTTGACATAGGGCGCATGGTGCGGCTGGATCGAGGGCTCGTCGACCAGGAATTCTATTCTGAACACTTCGCCGTTCGGCAACAGCCGCTTGCCGTCCTTGGTGACGAGCCCCGCCTCCTGCAGCAATTGCTGGGCCTTGCGCAGCAAGGTCCTGTCCTGTCCCGAGCCGTCCGACACCGGTGGCACGAACGGCATGCCGAACACTTCGTCCGGCACCTGGCCGCGGAACGGCTCCAGCAGCTTGAGTTCTTCGGGCGACGGCGGCCCGCTCACCATCATGTCCGAATTCTGGAACGGCGAATGGGTGCGCGCATAGGCGCCGTACATGATGGTCTTGTTGGTCCACTCGAAATCGAACGCCTGGATCAGCGCTTCGCGGACGCGGGGATCCTTGAACTTGTCGCGGCGGGTATTGATGAACCAGCCCTGCGCGCCTGACGGCGTGTCGTCGGGCAGGATCTCGCGCTTGACGCGGCCGTCCCTGACCGCCGCAAAATCATAGCGCGTCGCCCATACCCGCGCGGTGAACTCCTCGCGGTACAGATAGTTCTTGCCGGTAAATCCCTCGAACGCGACGTCGCGGTCACGGTAGAACTCGTAACGAACGGTATCGAAATTATAGGCGCCGCGCGCCACCGGCAGATCGGCGGCCCACCAATCCTTGACCCGCTCGAATTCGACGTAGCGGTTGACCTCGAACTTGCCGACCTTGTAGGGGCCGGAACCGAGCGGGATATCCAGCGTCGATTCATCGAAGGGGCGCGTCGCGTAATAGGCCTTCGAAAAAATCGGCAAGGCGGCGACATAGAGCGGCACGTCGCGCGCTCGCTTCTCGGCGAAGGTAACGACCAGCGTGGCGTCGTCGGGCGCTTCCGCCTTCACCATGTCGCGCATCTGCGTCACGATCAGGGGATGGCCCTTGGTCTTCAGCGTGGTCAGCGAGAAGGCGGCGTCATGCGCGGTCAATTTCGAACCGTCGTGAAACCGCGCCTCCGGCCGCAGCGTGAAACGATAGGTCAGCTTGTCCGGTGAAATCTGCACCGACTTGGCGACGAGGCCGTACATCGCGTCGGGCTCGTCGGTGGCGCGCACCATCAGCGGCGAGAACGTCATTTCCATGCCCTGCGCGCCTTCTCCCTTCAGGACGTAGGCGTTGAAGGAGTTGAAGGTCTGGTAGGACTGATTGTAGGCGCGCGTCGAGGGGATCAGCGAGAACATCCCGCCCTTCGGCGCCGCCGGATTGACGTAGTCGAAATGGCGGAAGTCGGCCGGATATTTCAGATCGCCGAACACCGATATGCCATGCGCCTCGGTGCCGCCGCCAGCGGCGCGCGCGGGCCGGAACTGCGCCGCGCTCAGCGCGCCGAGGCCGAGACCGAGCACATGCCGGCGGGAGAAAAGCGCCATGCGCGAAAAATCCCTCAAGATCGCTTGCCGATCCGCCCGGCCTTGTCGGCATCGAACCACCACAGCGACGGCAACCCGGAACGGCCGTATTTCGGCAGCGGCTCGAAATGGCTGAAGCGGTCCCAGCGCGCGTAGCGCGAAAAGCCATAGGTGAATTGCGGCACGACGTAGAAATTCCACAACAACACGCGGTCGAGCGCCCTGGTCGCGGCCACCAGCGCCGGGCGATCCTTGGCGAAGATCACCTTCTCGATCAGCGCATCGATCGCGGGATTCTTGATGCCGATGGTGTTTCTCGAGCCGGGCTGGTCGGCGGTCTGCGATCCCCAGAATTCCCGCTGCTCGTTGCCGGGCGACAGCGACTGTCCCCAGAGGTCGGTGATGACATCGAAATCGAAGTTGCGCAGCCGGTTCTGATATTGCGCATCGTCGACGATGCGGATCGAGGTGGTGACGCCGATGCGTTCCAGCGACGGCTTGTAGAACAGCGCGATCCGCTCGGCCGAAGGGTCCTGCACCAGGATCTCGACGGTGACGGGCTTGCCTGATGCATCGACCAGCTTGCGCTCGCGCACCTCGAAGCCGGCTTCCTTCAGGAGCCGCGCGCTCTCGCGCAAATTGGCGCGCACCGATTCCGGATTGCCGCCGACCGGATTGACGTAGGGCTTGGTGAAGACATCGGCCGGCACCTTGTCGCGGACCGACTGCAAAATCTCCAGCTCCAGCCCCTCGGGCAGGCCGGAGGACGCAAGCTCGGTGCCCTCGAAATAGCTGTTGATGCGCTTGTACTGCCCATAGAACAGCTGCTTGTTCATCTCCTCGAAATCAAAGGCGTAGTTGAAGGCCCGGCGCAGCCGCGCGTCCTTGAACTGCTCGCGGCGCAGGTTGAGAACGAAGCCCTGCATCCGGCCGGAATCGCTGATCGGGAATTCTTCCTTGACGACGCGCTTGTCGGTCACGGCCGGAAAGTCATAGGCCGTCGCCCATTGCTTGGCCGAATTCTCCGCGATCCAGTCGGCCTGGTCGGCCTTGAAGGCTTCCAGCGCCACGACGTTGTCGCGGAAGAACTCGAAGCGCATTTCGTCGAAATTGTTCTGGCCGATCCGCGACGGCAGGTTGAGGCCCCAGTAATCCTTGACCCGTTCCAGCGTGATCGAACGCCCGGCGACGAAATCCTTGATGCGGTAGGGGCCCGAGCCCAGCGGCTTCTCCAGCGTGGTCGCCGAGATGTCGCGCTTGCGGCCCTGGCTGTCGGTGCCTTCCCAATAATGTTTCGGCAGTACCGGCAGCTCGCCGACGATGGTCGGCAGTTCGCGGTTGCCCGTCGTATCGAAGGTGAACTTGATGTCGCGCTCGCCGACCTTTTCGGCCTTGACGACATGGCGATAGTAGGACGCGTACATCGGGCTGAACTTCTTCAGCACCTCGATCGAGAAGATCACGTCGTCCGGCGTCACCGGCTTGCCGTCGTGCCAGCGCGCTTCCTTGCGCAGGCGATAGATCACCGAGCCGAAATCGTCGGGATGCGATGCCGCCTCGGCGACAAGGCCATATTCGGTGACGACTTCGTCCTGCGACTTGGTCATCAGCGTTTCGTAGATCAGGGCGGCGGCCGGCGCGAGCGAGCCTTTAACGCCGGCAACCGCGATGTTGAAATTGTCGAAGGTGCCGATCGAGATCATGCGCGCGATGCCGCCCTTCGGCGCATCCGGATTGACGTAATCGAAGTGCTTGAAGCCGGCGGGATATTTGATGTCGCCGAACAGTGACAGCGCGTGGTGCCAAGCCGGTTCGCCGGATTGCGCCTGGGCCTGCCCCGCTGCGGGAACGCCCGCCGCTATCCCCAAAGCCGGGGCGAGCGCGGCATAGGCGCCGCTCTGCAGAAGATGTCGTCGGGTAATCGCCAAATGAGAATTCCTGATTGCTATCGCGGGCTATTGAGGACGCAATATAAGGCAAGGATTCGACCGATTATGTTGCTTTTTCCTCATGTTACCAGAGCCTTTTCGGTTCTGACGGGCTCAGACCCGAGGCTCTATCTCCTTTGTCTGACGCGTTTTCTTGGTCCGCTTCGCTGGAAAACGCACTTGTGCCCGCTGCGGCGAAACGCCTCGATAACAAGGCCGCGATCATAGCAAAACGGCCAGGCATTGCCTGGCCGTCTTGAGGTGGAGACCCATGGTGGGGCGTCGGGATGTTACTTCGACGCCGTCGGCAGCGGAACCGGCTTGTCCGCAAGCGAACGCAGATAGTCGATCACGTCGGCGCGCTCGCTGTCCTTGCTGATGCCGGCGAAGCCCATCGCGGTACCGGGAACGTTGGCCTTCGGATTGAGGATGAAGGCGTTGAGCTCCTGGAACGTCCACTTTCCGCCCTTGGCCTTCATGCCCGCGGAATAGTTGAAGCCGGCCTCGGAGGCGCGGGCGCGTTCGACGACGCCGAACAGGTTCGGACCGACGCGATTGGGGCCGCCCTTCTCGAAGGTGTGGCAGGCCGCGCATTTCTTCGCCGCCGCGGCGCCCTTTTCGACGGAGGCGGTCTGCAGCAGCTTCTCGATCGGTTCGGATGGCGCCGCCGCGGCTTCCTTGGCGCCGCCATGGCCTGCGTCCTTGACCGCGATTTCGAAACCCGGCTTTGCCGGCATCTCGGGCGCAAAAAGCGCGCCGGCGGTGAAGCTCGTCACCAGCAGGAGAAGACAGGTGGCCAGAATGGCGCCGAGGATTTTATTGAGTTCGAAGGAGTCCATTTTGGATCAGGCTCCAGGCCGGAAGGTCGACTTAAAGGCCGGAGAGACGGCCCGGATGAGCATCAGGAATCGGCTTTCGCACCGCACCCCGAGCGACGATGAGATATCGGTTTGCCCGGGCTCTGGCAACCCGTATAAACGCCCCGACTTTCCGCCCATCCCCATCAATTCCTGATCCTGTGAGCCGGGTCCGAACCCGATGACCGACCCCCGCATTTTGGTGCTGATTCCCGCCCGCATGGCGGCCACGCGCCTGCCCGGCAAGCCGCTATTGGACATTGCCGGCCTGCCGATGATCGTCCATGTGCTGCGCCGGGCCTGCGAGGCTGGGATCGGCCGGGTGGCGGTCGCCACCGACACGCCGGAGATCGCAGCCGCCGTGACAACCCATGGCGGTGAAGTGGTCATGACACGCGCCGATCACCCCTCCGGATCGGACCGGATCTACGAGGCGCTGGGCAAGCTCGACCCCAAAGGCGAGGCCGAAATCGTGGTCAACCTGCAGGGCGATTTCCCGACCATCCGCCCCGACAATATCCGCAGCGTGCTGGCGCCGCTGGCCGATCCCGCGGTCGATATCGCCACCCTGGCCGCCCGGATCCACACCGAGGAAGAGGCCACCAATCCGAACGTGGTGAAGGCGGTCGGCTCGCCGATCAGCTCGGTGCGGCTGCGCGCGCTGTATTTTACCCGCGCCACGGCGCCCTGGGGCGATGGGCCGCGCTATCATCATATCGGCCTCTATGCCTATCGCCGGGCGGCGCTGGAGCGTTTTGTGTCGCTGCCTCCCTCCCCGCTCGAGCAGCAGGAAAAACTCGAGCAGTTGCGGGCGCTGGAGGCCGGCATGCGGATCGATATCGGCATCGTCGACACGGTGCCGCGCGGCGTCGATACGCCGGCCGATCTCGAAACCGCCCGCCGCATACTGGCTGACGCTGGCAAAAGCCTGAACGGCTGATACAAGGCCCCCCAGGAAAACATCATGACAAAAAAGCTGAAAATTGCCTTCCAGGGCGAGCCGGGCGCCAATTCCCACATCGCCATCGTCGAAGCCTATCCCGACGCCGAGCCGTTGCCGTGCCCGACCTTCGAGGACGCGCTGGCCGCGATCACCTCGGGGGAGGCCGACCTCGGCATGATCCCGATCGAGAACTCGGTCGCCGGCCGCGTTGCCGACATCCATCATCTGCTGCCGCAATCCGGCCTGTTCATCGTCGGCGAATACTTCCTGCCGATCCATCACCAGATGATGGCGCCGCGCGGCGCGAAGCTCTCCGACATCAAGACGGTGGAGAGCCACGTCCACGCGCTCGGCCAATGCCGCAACATCATCCGCAAGCTCAAGATCAAGCCGATCGTCTCGGGCGATACCGCAGGATCAGCCCGCATCGTCGCCGAGCGCGGCGACAAGAGCTGCGCCTCGATCGCCTCGAGGCTCGCCGCCGACATCTACGGCCTCGATATCCTCGCCGAAGACGTCGAGGACGAGACCCACAACACCACGCGCTTCGTGGTGCTGGCGCGCGAGGCGGCCTGGGCCCAACAGGGATCGGGACCGCTGGTCACGAGTTTCGTGTTCCGGGTGCGTAACCTGCCCGCCGCGCTCTACAAGGCTATGGGCGGCTTTGCCACCAACGGCGTCAACATGACGAAATTGGAAAGCTACATGGTCGACGGCAATTTCTTCGCCACGCAATTCTATGCCGACGTCGACGGCCACCCCGAGGACAGGGGGCTGGCGTTTGCGCTGGAGGAACTGAAATTCTTCTCGCGCGAATTCAGGATCGTCGGGGTGTACCCGGGCCACCCGTTTCGCGCGACGTTCAGCGAGAAGGCGGAGTGAGTTAACCGCTGTCATTCCGGGGCAACGCGCAGCGTCGAACCTCAGATGTGCAATTGCACATCGGGGAATCTCGAGATTCCGGGTTCAGCCCTGCGGGCTGCCCCGGAATGACTGCTGTATAGCAGGCGTAGCCGGGACGACGAGGGTTACGCCGCGGCCTTCTTGCTCAGCCCGAACGCATCCGCCAACAGGCTGTAGGATTTCTTCCGGGCGTCGTGGTCGTAGACGGCCGTGATGACCATCAGTTCGTCGGCCTGGCTTGCCGCTATCATCGGCTGCAGCTGTTGCAGCACCGTCGCCGGGCTGCCGACGAACAGCCGCGAGCGGTTGCGGGCAATCGAGGCGCGCTCGGAGTCGGTGTAGGGATAGGCCAGGGCCTCCTCGACGCTGGGCAGCGGCAGGTACTGGCCGCGATCGCGGCGCAGGCGGTTGAGATCCATCGACGACGCCAGCTTTTCGGCTTCCGCATCGGTCTCGGCCGCCACCACGGCGACGGCGAGAATGCCGTGCGGCGCTGCGCGCCAGCCCGACGGCTTGAAGTGGGTGCGGTAATTCATCATCGCATCGACGGCGTCATGGGACGCGAAGTGGTGCGCGAACGCAAAACCCATCCCGATCTGCGCCGACAGCTCCGATGAGTAATCGCTGGAGCCGAGCAGCCAGATTGGCGGCAGCGGGCTGTCATCTGGCATCGCCACCACGTTGTTGTAGGGATGACCCGGCGGAAAATCGCGGGTCTCCCACAGGATCAATTCATGCAGCCGCTCGAGGAAGTCGTCGCCCTCGCGGCGGTCGAGCCGGCTGCGCAGCGCATGCGCGGTGGCGCCGTCGGTGCCGGGCGCGCGGCCGAGACCGAGATCGATGCGGCCGGGAAACAGCGCCTCCAGCATCTTGAAGCGCTCGGCCACCACCAGCGGCGCATGGTTGGGCAGCATCACGCCGCCGGAGCCGACCCGGATGTGCCTGGTCACCGCCGCGATCTGCCCGATCATCAGGTCGGGCGCCGGGCTCGCCACCGATGCAAGATTGTGGTGCTCGGCCAGCCAGTAGCGGACGTAGCCGAGGCCATCGGCATGGCGCGCCAGGTCGATGCTGTTGCGCAAGGCTGCCGCGGGCTTCGTGCCGGTGGTGACGACGGAGAGGTCGAGAATGGAAAGAGGGATCATGGCGGTAAACTAGTGCGCCTGATCGGGCCGACAAAGGCCCTTGCCGCGCAGATCAGGGGCGCGCCAGCGAGCATAGGTAACGGCAGCCTGGACACGGGGGAGTGGGCCAAGCTGTCAGCTGAAAACACATACCATATCCTGCCCACAAATATGGCTGCGGGTTGGCGCGGCACCGGACCCGCCGCAATTTGACAAATCACCCGAAATTTATGGCATTTCGCTTAAATTTTGGCCAACGTGGTGCCTCACCCTCAATTGCCCACCAATTGAATAATTGAACAATAATTCCATCTCATTTGCAAATATTGGGCTATTTCCCATCATCGATGGGCTGTTTGAACGGCCTCGTTTGGCCTATTTTAGCGTCTCGGCAGCTAAGCCAGCCGTCCCCGAAAGCTTGAGTGGAGTTTGTGGTGTCATGACCGAGGTTACGCCCCCCGCGCCTGACGGGCACCGCGCGCTCAAATCGCCTGACATCTCCTTCGAGTTCTTTCCGCCGAAGACCGAGGAGATGGAGAAGAGCCTGTGGGAAACCATCAAGCGCCTGGCGCCGCTCACCCCGAATTTCGTCTCGGTGACCTATGGCGCCGGCGGATCGACCCGCGAGCGCACCCATTCCACCATCGCCCGCATCCTGGCTGAGACCGACCTGACGCCGGCGGCGCATCTGACCTGCGTTGGCGCTACGCGCGGCGAGATCGACGACATCGTCGGCCGCTATCACGACATCGGCGTCCGCCATATCGTCGCGCTGCGCGGCGATCCGCCCGGCGGCATCGGCACCACCTACTCCACCCATCCCGACGGCTACCAGACCTCGGCCGAACTCGTGGCCGGCATCAAGCGGCAGCACGGCGACATCGAGGTTTCGGTCTCCGCCTACCCGGAGAAGCATCCGGAAAGCCGCGACTTCGATGCCGATATCGATACGCTGAAGGCCAAGGTCGACGCCGGCGCCACGCGCGCCATCACGCAGGTGTTCTTCGACAACGACCTCTACTTCCGCTACCTCGACCGGGTTCGCGCGCGCGGCATCGCCATTCCGATCGTGCCCGGCATCATGCCGATGCACAATTTCAAGCAGGCCCGCAATTTCGTCACCCGCGCCGGCACGTCAGTGCCGGACTGGCTCGCGGAAAAATTCGAAGGCCTCGACGACGACGCGGAGACGCGCAAGCTGGTGGCGGCGACGATTGCGGCGGGCCAGGTGCAAAAACTGGCCAAGCACGGCGTCGACACCTTTCACTTTTACACCATGAACCGCGCGGACCTCGTGTTCGCGATCTGCCATTTGCTCGGCATTCGCCCGCAGGGCGCACAGAAAGCCGCCTGATCCGATGACCGTACCCGTTTCCGAAAAGCGAACCGCTTTGCTCGCGGCTGCCCGCGAGCGCATCCTGGTGCTCGACGGCGCCATGGGCACCATGATCCAGGCCCTCGCATACGACGAGGCGGCGTTTCGCGGCGCGCGTTTTGCGGATTTCCACCGCGACGTCCGCGGCAACAACGACCTGTTGATCCTGACGCAGCCGAAAGCGATCGAGGACATCCACGCCGAATACTTGCGCGCCGGCGCCGACATCGTCGCCACCAACACCTTCTCCTCGACCTCGATCGCGCAGGCCGACTACGACATGTCGGACCTCGCCTATGAACTCAACCGGGACGGCGCGAAGCTGGCGCGCGCCGCCGCGACGCGCGTCACCGCCGAAGACGGCAAACCGCGCTTCGTCGCCGGTGCGCTCGGCCCGACCAACCGCACCGCCTCGATCTCGCCCGACGTTTCCAACCCCGGTTACCGCGCCGTCACCTTCGACGACCTGCGCAAGGCCTATGGCGAACAGATCAACGGCCTGCTCGACGGCGGCGCCGACCTGCTGCTGGTCGAAACCATCTTCGATACGCTCAACGCCAAGGCGGCGCTGTATGCGATCGCGGAAATCGTAGAGGCGCGCGGCATCGACGTGCCCGTGATGATCTCCGGCACCATCACCGACAAGTCCGGCCGGCTGTTGTCGGGCCAGTTGCCGGAAGCGTTCTGGAATTCGGTGCGCCACGCCAAGCCGATCACGGTCGGCTTCAACTGCGCGCTCGGCGCCGAGGATCTGCGCGCCCATATCGCCGATATCGGCCGCGTCGCCGATACTCTGGTCTGCGCCTATCCGAACGCGGGATTGCCCAACGAATTCGGCCAGTATGACGAGAGCCCGGAATACATGGCCCGCCTGATCGGCGAATTCGCGGCCAGCGGCCTCGTCAACGTCGTCGGCGGCTGCTGCGGCACCACGCCAGCCCATATCGCGGCGATTGCGGCTGCCGTGGCGCCGCACAAGCCCCGCGTTGTCCCCGTGATCGAGCCGCGGCTGCGGCTGTCGGGACTCGAGCCGTTCGAACTGACGCCCGCGATCCCCTTCGTCAATGTCGGCGAGCGCACCAACGTCACCGGCTCGGCGAAGTTCCGCAAACTGATCACCGCGGGCGATTACACCGCCGCCCTGCAGGTGGCGCGCGACCAGGTCGAGAACGGCGCCCAGATCATCGACGTCAACATGGATGAGGGCCTGCTGGATTCCGAAGCCGCGATGGTGACGTTCCTCAACCTCGTTGCCGCCGAGCCCGACATCGCCCGCGTCCCGGTGATGGTCGATTCCTCGAAATTCGCGGTGATCGAAGCCGGCCTGAAATGCGTTCAGGGCAAGCCGGTGGTGAATTCGATCTCGATGAAGGAAGGCGAGGCAAAATTCATCCACGAGGCCCGGATCGCGCGGCGCCATGGCGCGGCCGTGGTGGTGATGGCGTTCGACGAGGCCGGCCAGGCCGACACGTTCGCGCGCAAGACCGAGATCTGCAAGCGCGCCTATGACATCCTCGTGGGCCAGCTCGACTTTCCGCCGGAAGACATCATCTTCGATCCCAACATCTTCGCGATCGCCACGGGACTCGAAGAGCACAATAATTACGGCGTCGATTTCATCGAGGCGACGCGCTGGATTCGCGCCAACCTGCCGCACGCCCATATCTCCGGCGGCGTCTCCAACCTGTCGTTCTCGTTCCGCGGCAACGAGCCGGTGCGCGAGGCGATGCATTCGGTGTTCCTGTACCACGCGATTCATGCCGGCATGGACATGGGCATCGTCAATGCCGGGCAGATGATCGTCTATGACGACATCGATCCCGAGCTGCGTCAGGTCTGCGAGGACGTCATTCTGAATCGCGACCCCGGCGCGTCGGAACGGCTGCTGGCGTTGGCGGAAAAATTCCGCGGCAAGGAGAAGCAGACCAAGGAGCAGGACCTCGCCTGGCGCGAATGGCCGGTCGAAAAAAGGCTCAGCCACGCGCTGGTGCACGGCATCACCGAATTCATCGAGGCCGACACCGAGGCCGCCCGGCTGCTGGTCGAGCGCCCGCTCAACGTGATCGAAGGCCCGCTGATGGCCGGCATGAATATCGTCGGCGACCTGTTCGGCGACGGCAAGATGTTCCTGCCGCAGGTGGTGAAATCCGCCCGCGTCATGAAGCAGGCGGTCGCCTATCTGATGCCGTTCATGGAAGAGGAAAAGGCGCGCAACCTCGCCAATGGCATCGAGGGTGATGGCCGCAACTCGGCCGGCAAGATCGTGCTCGCCACCGTCAAGGGCGATGTCCACGACATCGGCAAGAACATCGTCGGCATCGTGCTGCAATGTAACAATTTCGAGGTGATCGACCTCGGCGTGATGGTGCCGGCCTCGAAGATCATCGAGACCGCCAAGGCCGAGGGCGCCGATATCATCGGGCTGTCCGGCCTGATCACGCCGTCGCTGGACGAGATGAGTTTCCTCGCCGGCGAGCTGGAACGCCAGGGCATGAAGGTGCCGCTGTTGATCGGCGGCGCCACTACCAGCCGCGTCCATACCGCGGTCAAGATCGATCCGAATTACAAGGGCGGCCCGGTGGTGCATGTCAACGACGCCAGCCGCGCCGTCGGCGTCGCCTCGTCGCTGCTGTCGCCGGAACGGCGCGAAGTCTATGCCGCCGAGGTGCGCGCGGATTATGCGAAAATCTCCGCGGCGCATTTCCGGGCGCAGGCCGACAAGAAGCGGCTGAAGCTGGCGGACGCCCGCGCCAACGCGGTCACGATCGATTTTGCCAAGGCGCCGCCGAAGAAGCCGGCGTTCCTCGGCATCCGGAGTTTTGCCGATTACGATCTCGCCGAATTGGCCTCCTACATCGACTGGACGCCGTTCTTCCAGACCTGGGAACTGACCGGGCGCTTCCCGGCGATTCTCGACGACCCGAAGGTCGGCGAAGTCGCGCGCTCGCTCCATGACGACGCCCGCAAGATGCTCGATCGCATCATCGAGGAGAAATGGTTCAAGGCGCAGGCGACGATCGGCTTCTGGCCCGCCAATGCCGAGGGCGACGATATCGTGGTCTATGCCGACGACAGCCGGAAGCAGCCGATCGCGACGTTCCACACCCTGCGCCAGCAACTGGAGAAGCGCGAAGGCCGCTTCAATTCGGCGCTGTCGGATTTCATCGCGCCTGTTACGTCGGGCGTGCCCGACTATATCGGCGCGTTCGTGGTCACCGCCGGGATCGGCGAGGACATCATCGCCGACCGCTTCAAGAACGCCAACGACGACTATTCCTCGATCCTGTGCAAGGCGCTGGCCGATCGTCTCGCCGAAGCCTTTGCCGAGCGGATGCATGCCCGCGTGCGCCGCGAGTTCTGGGGCTATGCGCCGGACGAGGCGCTTTTGCCGGAACAACTGATCCTCGAACAGTACCAGGGCATCCGCCCCGCGCCGGGCTATCCGGCGCAGCCCGATCACACCGAGAAGGCGACGCTGTTCGCGCTGCTCGATGCCGAGAACACCGCCGGGGTGAAGCTGACCGAGAACTATGCGATGTGGCCGGGCTCCTCGGTGTCCGGGCTCTATTTCAGCCACCCCGAAAGCTTCTATTTCGGCGTCGGCAAGATCGAGCGTGACCAGGTCGAGGATTACGCTTCGCGCAAGGGCTGGAGCGTGGCGGAAGCCGAGCGCTGGCTGGCGCCGGTGCTGAATTACATCCCGGCGCAGGATCAGTCCGAGCAGGATCGCCGCGTCAGGGAGGCGATGCCGACTTTGGCGCCGACCTCCGCCGAGCCCGCCAACGACGTGTCGTCGCATCCGCCCGGCTGCAACTGCGCGGTGCATCTGGCGTATCGCAAGAAGGCGGCACGGGCGGGGTAACCACGTCGATGGGGTGACGGGATCACCGGCTTTTCGCAGGTGATGACGACGGTGTTGTTGTTCGCGCAATGAAGAGGCGCATGTCGTTTCCGTGGCCGCTGTGTCCCGGCCGACACACGGATTTGTCCTGGGCGGAACAACCATGGGACCACGCGGAACAGCTGCTTCAACAGCGTCCGTCTTCATGAACGCGCCTTCAATTCGCCGCGACTATCAGAGGAGAGATCGATTCCTGGGCGGGGGGCGCCATGCAGAATATCGAACCGCTCGGGCACGCGCATATCACCACGGATGCGTTCGCGGAGCACAAGCGGCTGGCGACCTGGCAGGAGATCTATGGCCGCGGCATCGCCAACGTCGATATCGAGCCGATCGGCGACACGCCGTTTCACGCCGACGTCACCTTCAACCTGTTGCCCAATGTCAGCATCGCCGCCGGCTCGCGCTCGCCGGCGCATTACCGGGTGACGCGCGAACTCGCCGGGCGCAGCCGTGACATCATCGCGCTCAGCATCCTGCGCAGCGGCGCCGCTGCCGCCACGCAGTTCGGCAACGAGCTGATCAGCGGCGTCGGCAGCGCCAGCGTGCTGGTGCCGACCGATCCCTCGACCTCGACGCTGTACACGGATGGCAGTTTCATCACGCTGGCGCTGTCGCGCCGCAGCCTCGCCGCACTGGTTCCGGACCTGTCGCAGGCCTTCGGGCGGCCGGTCCCGGGCAGCAGCACGGCGCTGCGGCTCCTGACCCGCTATCTCGAGGTGGTGCAGGCCGACGACGAGCTGACCCATCCCCGCATCGGGCAGAGCGTGTCCGACCACATCATCGACCTGGCGGCGCTGGCGCTGGGCGCGCGCGGCGACTACGCCGAGATGGCGCGCGGGCGCGGCGCCAGGGCGGCGCGGCTCGGCGCCATCAAATCGGATATCCTGCGCGAGCTCGGCCGCGGCGAACTGTCGGCCGAGCTGATCGCGGCCCGTCACGGCATCTCGCCGCGCTATGTGCGAAAGCTGTTCGAGCAGGACGGCTCGTCGTTTTCCGCCTTCGTGCTGCACGAGCGGCTGGTCAAGGCCCATCGCATGCTGATCGAACGCCGCTGCAACGGCATGAGCATCGCGCAGATCGTCTACGCCAGCGGCTTCGGCGACATCTCCTATTTCAACCGCGCCTTCCGCCGCCATTTCGGCGCCACGCCCTCGGATTTCCGCGAGGCCGCGCGGCGGAGCTGGCGCGAGGGGCCGGAGTGAGCGCGGGTGCTCGTCATCACCGGGCTTGACCCGGTGATCCATCTTCTCAAGAATCTTGTGAAGATTGATGGATGCGCGGGTCGGGCCCGCGCATGACAACGGCGCGGAGCCCCCATGAAATTCTTTTCCTTCTGGCGATCGCTGGCGAGCTTTCGCGTTCGGATCGCACTCAATCTCAAGGGCCTGCCGGCCGAAATCGTGTTCGTCGATATCGACGCCGACGCGCACCGCGCCGACGCCTACCGCAAGATCAATCCGCAGATGGCGCTGCCGGCGCTGGTCGAGGACGACGGCACCACTTTGTTCCAGTCGCTCGCCATCATCGAATATCTCGACGAGACCCATCCCGCCCCGCCGCTGTTGCCGGCCGATCCGCGCGGCCGCGCCCGGGTGCGCGCGCTGGCGCTGATGGTCGCCTGCGAAGGCCATCCGCTGCTGGTGCCGCGGGTGCGGCGCTATCTCGATCACGAACTGAACTTGCGCGACGAGCAGCAGAACGCCTGGCGGCGGCACTGGACGACGGAGACGCTGGCCGCGCTGGAAGCCATTCTCGCCAACGACAAGGCCACCGGCCGCTTCTGCCACGGCGATACGCCCACGCTCGCCGACATCTGCATGGTCGGCCACGTCAGCGTGGCACTCACCCAGCAGATCGATCTTGCGCCCTGGCCCACCGTGAAGCGCATCTTCGAGACCGCGATGGCGCTGCCGGCATTTTCCAGCGCCCATCCGCTGGCGCAGCCGGATACGCCGGAGGCGATGCGGGTGAAGAAGTGAGCGGCTCTTACTTCCCCTCTCCCCTTGTGGGAGAGGG
>JBAQER010000559.1:0-1914 GCA_049286845.1 Bradyrhizobium sp. | reverse complement strand
GGCGTTGATTGCCCAGGAAATCGCTGCCAACGCCCGGGCGCTGGTCGATGCCGGCGCGAACTCGGTGGTGATTGGAAGTGCTGGGTTAAGCGTAATGGCCAGCGCCGCCGGCCTGGCCAAGGTTCCTGATCTCGAGGTCCCGATCTTCGACTGCCTGAGCGTGGGATTCAAGACCGCTGAGTTGCGGTCGCAACTGCAACGCAAGATGGGCGTGCCATCTCACAGCGCCATCGGCTGGGGCGAGCGCCTGCCGGAGGCCGACGTCGCACGGCTACGCAAGCTCTTCGAGCTGTCCGGCAAGGCCTAAGCAGCCCCGAAATAAGGAAAACCGCATGCCCGTGCTCAAACAGATCGAGTCGCTGCTAAACGAGGAAGAATTAGCGCTGCAGGATGCGGTTCGCCGCTTCATGCTGCAAGAGGTCGAGCCGATCTCGGCTGAGATGGAGCGCAACGGTCAGCCTTCGCGCGAACTGTTTCGCAAGCTCGGCGAAATGGGTTTTCTGGGCTCCTTCCTGCCTGAGGAATACGGCGGTGGCGGCGCCTCTATCGCCACCCGGGCAATTATCAGCGAGGAGACCGCGCGGGTGAACGCCGGGCTGGACATTTCACTGTTCGCCGACATCATCCTGTTCGCACGCGCGCTGGCCACCCACGGTACCCATGATCAAAAAATGAAGTACCTCGTGCCGGTGCTTCGCGGCGACTGCATTGGTTCAATGGCGATCACCGAGACCAAAGGCGGCTCCAACGCATTGGGCGCGCGTACGACCGCGCGACGAGTCGGCGACGACTACGTCATCAACGGCACAAAGACTTTCATCACCAATGCACCGATAGCCGATTTCATCCTGGTCCTGACCCGCACCAGCGGCGAAGAGCGCGACGTCGAGGGGGGCACCTGGTTCATCGTCGAGCGCGGCACATCGGGGCTAGCCACGGGCAAGCCTTTCGACAAGCTGGGCATGAAGAGTTCACCGACCGCCGAGGTCTTTCTTGCCGATGTCCGGGTAGGGCCGGAGCAGGTGCTCGGTGAGGTCGGCCAGGGCTTCCATTACATGCTGCGCGCGCTAGACGTCGAGCGCGTGCTCGAAGGTGCTTCGACCGTCGGTATTGCTCAAGCCTGCCTCGATGCGGCAGGCAAGTACGCGCTCGAGCGCGAGGTCTTCGGCAAGCGGATCGCGCAGTACCAGCTAATCCAGGAAAAGATCGCGGCCATGGAGTCGGGCATCGAGATGTCGCGGACCATGCTCTACCGGCTGCTGCGAGCGGTCGATCGCGGCGAGAAGGTCACGCGCGAGGCGGCGATCCTGAAGCTGTACGCATCGCAAATGGCCGTGCAAGCCGCCTCGGACGCGGTGCAGATCCTCGGCGGCTACGGCTATGTCGAAGAAAACAAGGTCTCCCGCTTTTTTCGTGATGCCAAGCACCACGAGATCGGCGCCGGCACCAGTGAAATCATGAAGGTGATCATCTCGCGCGAGGCGCTGCGGCGCTACGCCTGAACAAGGGCCCATCATGTCCACCGGCACCGAAACGGGCACAAAACGCACACTGCGGGATGTGCTCGAAGTTCATCGCCACGCCGATCCGCAACGCGTAGCGCTGCGCTATGACGACGCGACGATCACGTATCGACAGTTGTGCGGCCGCATCGCCGGTGTCGCCCACGCTCTTGCCAGTCACGGTATTGTCCGCGGCGACCGCGTCGCCCTGCTGCTTCCCAACTGCCCCGAGTACCTTGAGGCCTTCTTCGGCATCGTCGCGATCGGCGCGGTCGCGGTCCCCCTGAACACGCGGCTGCATCCGGCCGAGCAAGTACGACTGCTGCAAGACTGCCGGCCGAGGCTGCTACTGGCGCACGACGATTACCGGGCATCGATCGCCACGATCACCGCTGCGAAGCCCGCGTTGGAG
>JBAQER010000558.1:0-2244 GCA_049286845.1 Bradyrhizobium sp. | reverse complement strand
GCTTCCTGCTCTCTCCCGCGGCCGCATTCATCTCGGGCTCATGCATTCGCGTGGACGGGGCGGTTCCGAACGCGAAACCCCTCAGGAAGATCGTCAACAAGACCGCAACCATTCCATTCGACGGCTTCCACCTCGCCGCGCACCCCAGGGTCCTGAAGTAATGCCCGCGATCCAGTCGAAGCTCGATACGAACTCGGAGGCTTTCCAGGGCAACCGCAAGCGGATGCTCGAACTGGTTTCCCAATTGCGGGGACTGGAAGAACGGACCAGAAAGAAATCCGAAGAAGCCAAACCGCTCTTCGACAAGCGCGGGCAGCTCCTGCCGCGCGAGCGCATCGCGCGCCTGCTGGACGCGGGAGCGCCCTGGCTGGAACTGTCTTCGATGGCGGGTTATGGCCTGGACAATCCCGACTCGGCGAAGACCATCCCGGGCGGCGGCATGATTTCGGGCATCGGCTACGTTGCCGGCGCGCGCGCGATGGTGGTCGCGAGCGATTCGGGCATCGACGCCGGCGCGATCCAGCACATGGGCCGCGAGAAGCTGCTGCGCGCCCAGGACCTCGCCCTCGAGAACAAGCTGCCCTTCGTGCACCTGGTCGAGTCGGCGGGCGCCAACCTGCTCAAGTACCGCGTCGAGGGCTTCATCCACGGCGGCGCGATCTTCCGCAACCTGGCCAGGCTTTCGGCCGCCGGCCTGCCGGTGGTGACGGTGGTGCATGGCTCCTCCACCGCAGGCGGCGCCTACATGCCCGGGCTCTCCGACTACGTGATCATGGTGCGCGGCCGCGCCAAGGCCTTCCTCGCCGGCCCGCCGCTGCTCAAAGCCGCCACTGGCGAAATCGCCACCGACGAGGAGCTCGGCGGCGCGGTGATGCATACGCATGTCTCCGGATTAGGCGAATACCTTGCGGAGGACGATTCCGATGGCGTTCGTCTTGCCCGGGAAGTTTTAAGTCATTTAGATATAAGAACCGAACGGCCAAGAGAATCAAAACTCCCTCGTTACCCGGCCGAAGAGCTGCTCGGCGTCATGCCCGCGGACTACCGCAAACCCGTGGACATGCGCGAAGCCATCGCGCGCTTCGCCGACGATTCCGATTTCCTCGATTTCAAGGCCGACTACGGCGTGCCCACCGTCTGCGGCCATGCCGCGGTCCAGGGCCACAAGGTCGGCATCATCACCAACAACGGGCCGCTCGATCCGGCGGGCGCGACCAAGGCGACGCATTTCATCCAGGCCTGCTGCCAGGCCGGGCTGCCGATCCTCTACCTGCAGAACACCACGGGCTACATCGTCGGCAAGGCGTCCGAGGAAGCCGGCATGATCAAGCACGGCTCGAAGATGATCCAGGCGGTGACCAACGCCAGCGTGCCGCAAATCACGCTGATGTGCGGCGCCTCCTTCGGCGCCGGCAACTACGGCATGTGCGGGCGCGGCTACAACCCGAGGTTCCTTTTTTCCTGGCCGAACGCGCAAACGGCGGTGATGGGCGCCGAGCAGGCCGCGCTAACCATGGCGATCGTCATGGAAGGCGGCATGAAGAGGAAAGGCCAGGACGTGGACCACCACCAGATCGACGCCGTGAAAGCGAAGATCATGGAAAATTTCGAAAGCCAGCAAAGCGCGCTCGTGACCTCGGCGCGCATGCTGGACGACGGCATCATCGACCCGCGCGACACGCGCAACGTGCTGGGTTTTTGCCTTTCGCTTGTTTCCGAAAATAGAACCTTGAGACCCATTCAGTTTGGCGTGGCGCGGCCCTAATCCGGCCTCCGGCCTGTTCAGGATCGCCGGCCTGCTGGTCGAACTGCTGATTCGGGGAAGCGAGTCGTCCTAACACTCTCCGCCGCCGAACACCAGATCGTCCTCGCACTGGCCGGCCCAATCCCCCCCGAAATCACCCGTACCATGGCCTCGCACTGTGGGTTGGGGATGCTCTCGAAAGGTGCCGCTCAGAGTGCCCAGCGAATTACCGTCGAGGGTGACGGTGAGTCGCCCGGAATCCGGGTTGCCGCTGTTGGTGATGGCCGCGCCGGGAATCCGCACGGTGCTGATGAACTCATCGCGAAAACCTTGCGCCTTGCCCTCGGACCTTTCACCGCCGGTGCCGGAAGCGCCCACGCTGCATGTGTCACCGCCGCAGTTGGACATGGCAACCGGAGAAACAAAAACGAGCGCCGCCGCAGTGACTGTCAAATAGAACCGATTCATGGTGACCTCCCTTAGATAGAAGCCCCCTGCAG
>JBAQER010000557.1:0-37425 GCA_049286845.1 Bradyrhizobium sp. | reverse complement strand
CAGATCGCAGTGCTGAGCCTCGATTCCGGCTGAATCGGAATCGAGGCTCAATTTTCTGTCTTGGCGCGCTTTTCTTCGAAGGCGCTTTGGTCAGCTATTGGCGTTGAGCAGCCGCGCGACGGTGCGGTCGATCTGCTCGTACTGGCCTTCGCCGTCGTGCTGGAACACGATCTTGCCGCTTTGGTCGACGATGTACTGCGCCGGCCAATACTGGTTGCGGTACGCGTTCCAGGTCTTCGAATCATTGTCCTGCGCGACCGGATAGGTGATGCGGTGCCGCTTCAGCGCGGCCTGCACGTTGGAGGCCGACCGCTCGAACGGGAATTCGGGCGTATGGACGCCGACCACGACGAGGCCGCGGTCTTTGTATTTTGCATAGAGCTCGACGACGTGCGGCAGGGTGTTGACGCAGTTGACGCAGCCATAGGTCCAGAAATCCACCAGCACCACCTTGCCGCGGAGATCCGCAAGATTGAGCGGCGCGGAATTGAACCAGTTCGAGATGCCGGTGAAGTCTGGCGCGCTGCCCTGCACGGCGGCGACCGCGAACGGCGCGGTCCGGTCGCGCGCCGCCTCGCCGCTGACGCCGGGGCTGGCTGCACCGATCAGGCAGAGGACGAGCGCCGAGGCGCAGGTGGTGAGCGATCGTGGGGTCATGGATGTCTCCTTGGTGCGGGTTGATTACAGGCCGATCTGGCCGTTCGCATAAAATGCCGTCAGCCACGACACGATCAGCGTGTCGTATTGGAAGTAGGAGGCGACCGCGAAAGCGATCACGACGACGCCGAAGCCCTGCTGCAGTCTTGGCGAAATTCTCGCGACGCTGCGGACGCGGGTGGTGACGGCCTGGCCGCCATAGGCAATCGCCAGCATCGGGATCGCCGCGCCGATCGCGTAAACGATCAGCAGCACGCTCGCCCATGCGGTGTCCGGCGAGGTCGCAACCACGGTGAGGATCGAGCCGAGCACCGGACCGGCACAGGGTGTCCAGACCAGGCCGAGCGTGGTGCCGAGTACAAAACCGCCGAGATTGCCATGGCGGGACGCGGTGCTGCCGGCCGTGCCTGAATGGAGCAGCCCGCCGAGCCGGATCGACAGCCATTGGAACGGCCTCGGCCAGATCATCAGCAGGCCGAACCCGAGCAGCAGCACGGTCGCGGCGGTGCGCAGGCTGTTGGGATCGAAGTCGAAGAGGCGGGTGATTGCGCTGAGCGCCAGCGCGGTCGCCGAAAACGACATCACGAAACCCGCCGCGATCATTGCCGGGCGCACTCGGCCGGTCTGGCCGACGGAGGCGCCGAGCAGGATCGGCAGCACCGGCAGCGTGCAGGGCGCGGCGATGGTGACGACGCCGGCGAGCAAAGCGAGAACGAGGTTGAGCATCGAAAATCCCGTCTGACTCTCGATCGGGCCGTCGGGCACGCGAGGTCTCGCAGGTTCTTCGAGCCGGCCGGGTGGCGCGTTACGTCGGCGGCGTCACGTGTTTGTGAGGCCGCTCGCGCGACGATTGCCGGCAGCGTGTGTTCGCGGTTACTCGATGACGATTTCACCGGTCATGCCGAGTTCGGCGTGGGTCTTGCCGTCCGCGGCCTTGATATCGCAGCGCAGATCGGCGGCTCGGCCGGCCGCCACCGGCACCAGCCACCATTCGGCGGACTGCCCCGGATAAACCTCGATCTCGCGCATCGCGCCCTTGAACTCGGCGAGCGTCACGCCCTTGCCGTCGCGCTGTTGCGTTACCTGCACCTTTCGCGTCCACACCATCTGCGAGAAGGCGTGTGAAGTGAAGTAATGCGGTTCGTTGCTGTCATTGCGAAGGATCAGTTTGTAGAGCTTGCCGGTCTCGAAGCGCAGTTGTTTCGGCGTGAATTCGTGCTTGCCGGGCGAGCCCAGCGCGATCGTCAGTTCGATCGGCGTCTGCTTCGACAAATCCCCAGCCGCGATCGCCGCGCCCGAGACGAGGCCGAGCGCGACGGACGCGCCAATCGCGGCGCGATACGAGATGAACATCGTGGTCCCCCTTGATGAACTGAACTGACCGAAAGCGTCAGGCGCTCAAGCTAATGCAAATGCGAATGAGTTGCAAATCCGTCCGGGCCGACGCCCCGCCCAGCCAGTCCCCAAACGCAGAGCGACCCGGCTGGGGGGCATCCCGGCCGGGTCGTTGGAGGTAACTTGGGAGGTTGGAAGGACTTGAAAGGGTTAGAAAGACTTGGGAGGCTAGAAAACCGGTTCAGCGGGTAGTGGTCTCGCTGTCGAAGGAGATCACGCAGACCTCGCTGGGATTCTTGTTGCTGCAATCGACCACTTGCTCGCGGACGAACATCGAACCGGTGTCGCGCTGGGCGCGGGGGGCGGTGTTCTGGGCGGACAACGAGGCCAGGGTGCAGACGGCGCCGAGCGGGATAATGAAGAGGCGGAAGGAAGGCTTCAGCATTTTCGTTCTCCTGTCCGGCGTTGGCGTTGCGTTCGTGAGTGTGGGTGTAACGGCAGAGTTTTTCCGGGTGATGTCGTCAATTGTTTCATTTGTTTCGTGGGCGGTAACGGTTTCGCCCTCGAAAACTGACGGTTCGGTCGCCTGAACTACGCCGCAACCAATTGAAAATACTTCATTTTATGCGGCGAGGCTGTCCACGCCGGCGCCCTTAAGCAAGTCTGCAAGCTGCTTGCGGGCATAGAACATTCGCGTCTTCACGGTGCTCTGGGGGATACCGATGATCGCACCGGCCTCCTCCACCGACTTCTCGTGGTAGTAGACGAGGTTGATGATCTCGCGATGCGCCGGCGACAGCTTCGCCACGCAGGCGCGCAGGATCGCCGAGGTGTTGCTGCGGTCGAGCGAAGCCTCCGGCGTGTCGGCCTGGTCGGCGATTTCCAGCACGTCTTCCTGGTCGATATCCTCGTGCCGGCGCTGGCGCAGCGCAGTCAGCGCCTTGAAACGGGCGATCGACAACAGCCAGGTGGAAACCTGCGAACGGCCCTCGAACTGCCTGGCGGTGCGCCACACGTCGAGGAAGACCTGGCTGACGAGGTCTTCGGCCATGCTGGTGTCGCGCACGATGCGCAGGATGAAGCGGTAAACCCGGACGTTGTGACGGGAGTAAAGGATATGCATCGCGGTCCGGCCGCCATCGGCAATGCTTTCCAGCAGCATTTCATCCGACGTCGCCTGGGCAGCGATGATGCCTTGGCGGGCTGCGGCGTTGATAGCGACGACGTTCTGCATGACAGGCTCCCGGTATTCGCCATTGGCGGCGTTTCGTTGGAGCCGATTGATAATTAACGAAGGTTTCGGGACGTCTGCACGCCAAGGGGAAAATGGTTTCGTGCGCAGGAGAATTGTTTCGTCGCCGGCCATGCGACGAAACATTCGGCACAAAAAAGCCTGTAATTTCAACGCGCGGAAAATGGAGAGGGCCACGATCGGGGGGCCGATTCCCGTTCCGAGGCGTCTTCATCCTCTTGCGGGAAGAGGCGAGAAGCCGACCACAATAGAGATGTCGTCCCGGCCTACGCGCCGGGACCCGTCACCACAGGACGTCGTGTTGCGCGAAGCTGGAGCGACAGTCCCTTTAACAACGAACAGCGGCGGCTATGGGTCCTCGCGTTCGCGAGGACGACGCTAGAATGTACTGCCGCTCACGCCTTGTCGCCGATCGGCGAAAACAAATAGCCGCCGCCGCGGATGGTGCGGATCACTGCCGGCTTGGTCGGATCGATCTCGATCTTGCGCCGGATCCGCATGATCCGGAGATCGACGGCGCGGTCGAAGGCCTCGGCGTCGCGGGCGTTGGCCAATTCCAGCAGCCGCTCGCGCGACAGCACCCGCTTCGGATTGGCCGCGAACACCTTGAGCAGGCCGAATTCGGACGCGGTCAGCGGATGCTCATTGCCCTCGTCGTCGCGCAGCGCCTGCGCCTCGAGATCGAGCCATTTGGTGCCGAACCGCACCAGCTGGTCCTTGGCTTTTGCGCCGGCGGCTTCCGGCGCGGCCGCCGGCGCCTTGGCCGGCGAGGAGCGCCGCAGCACCGAGCGGATCCGCGCCATCAATTCGCGCAGCTCGCACGGTTTTGCGACGTAGTCGTCGGCGCCGAGCTCGAGCCCGACCACTCGGTCGATCGGGCTCGCGGTCGCCGTCAGCATGATGACCGGGACGTGGGTGCGGCTCTTGAGGTCGCGGATGATGGAGAGTCCGTCTTCCTCGGGCATGTTGAGATCGAGCACCACGAGGTCCGGCACCGAGGTCTCGATCGCCTCGCGCAGCGTCTTGCCGCCGTCGCACAGCGTCACGCCGAAGCCGTGCATCTTGAGGTATTCGCCGACCATCTCGCGGGCCGGCGCCTCGTCGTCGACGATGACGATGTGTTGCTGATTTTGGGTCATGACATCTCGGTCGCGGGCAAGATCACGGTGAAGGTCGAGCCCTGTCCGGGCCCGCCGCTGTCAGCGGTGACCTCGCCGCCATGCATGTCGATAATGCGCTTGACGATCGACAGGCCGAGGCCGGTCGAGCTTTCGCCGGCGGTGGGTTTCGCGGAGAGCCGCTGGAAGCGGCCGAACAGCCGGCCGAGATCTTCCGGAGAGAGGCCTGCGCCCTCGTCGGCGATGCGGATGATGGTGTTGTCCTGATCGTGGGTCACCAGCACCGCGATCTTGCCGCCGATCGGTGAATATTTGATGGCGTTGCTGACGAGATTGTCGATCGCCTCGCGCATCCGGTCGGCATCGCACATCGTGACGATATTCGGCGGCGCCGACACCATGATGGTCTGCTGCTTGTTGACCGCCAGGGGCTGGTTGGCGTCGGCGACCTCGCTGACGAGCCCAGCGATATCGACCGGCTCGCGGCGGATCGAGATGTCGAAGGCGTCGGCCATCGCATCCGAAATCAGGTGGTCGACCATCGAGGTCAGGCGCTTGGTGGCGTCGCGGATGTGCTCGACCTGGGCGGTGACGCTCTCCCTGGAGGCGCCGGCGCCGATCAATTCGGTCAGCATTTCGGTGCGGCCTAGGATGACGCCGAGCGGATTCTTGAGGTCGTGGGCGACGGTGCCGAGAATTTCGTTCTTGAAGCCGTTGGCGCGCTGCAGCCGCATCCACTGCGACGACAGCCGGCGGTTGGCCTGCATCAGTGCGCGGGTGCGCTGGGCGACGCGGTCCTCGAGCTGGGTGTTGGCCTCGTGCAGCTGCTGATAGAGGATCACGTTGTCGAAGGCGATCGACAGCCGGCTGGAGAAAATCTCGACCAGCGCGCGGTCGGTGTCCGACAGCGGGCGCTCGGCCTGCAGCAGCACCACCACCTCGCGGCCGCTGCCGGTGCGCAGATAGAGCACGGTGCGGTGATCGGCGAACTCGTTCTTGCGGCGCTGGAACGCAGCCTCGACCATCTGGCGCAAATCCGGATCGAGCGATCGCGATCCGGCCGAGCCGATGAAGCGGCTGTAGCAGCCGGAGCCCGCGAGCACCGAGAAATCGGTGCCGGCGCCGCCATCGTCGCGCAACACCAGTATGCCGGCGCAATCGACATTGAGCAGCGAGGCGAGTTGCGTCAGCACGCCCTCGGCGAGGCGCTGCATCGACTTGAAATCGTACAGCGTGGAAGCGGCGTCGATGATGATCTCGAGCCCGCGCCTTGTCTGCACCATGCGCTCGAGTTGCTGGTAGCTGCGCAGCGCCGCCGTCAGCGAGGTAAACAGCTTGTCGGCGGTGAGCTCGGTCTTGGCCTTGTAGTCGTTGATGTCGTACTGGACGATGACGCGGCGCTCCGGCGCCTGTCCGGGCTGCCCGGTGCGCAGGATGATGCGGACGGTCTCGTTCTTGATCTCGTTGCGGATGTATTCGACGAGATCGAGGCCCGCGGCGTCGGTCTCCATGATGACGTCGAGCAGCACGGCGGCGATGTCGGGATGCGCGCGCATCAGTTTGCGGCCCTCGGCCGCCGAATAGGCCGACAGGATTTCGAGCGTCTGGCCGTTGAGATTGTAGTCGCTCAGCGCAAACCTCGTGCCTTCATGCACGGCCTGGTCGTCGTCGATGACGGCGACCTTCCATTTGCGCGCCGTCGACTTCTCCGGAGCGGTTCCGGAATCGTCGATCAGGTGGAGGACATCGTCCTGTTCGGCCATTGAGGAATCCCGTCGCTAGCTTGTTCTGCGGTGTCGGAACCGCCCCTGGCGGTCCGCGGCATGATAATGCGAAATGTGGTGCCTTGTCCCAGTCTTGAATCCAGCATCATCCGGCCGCCGAGCTGCTGGGTAACCAGATTATAAACAATGTGCAGGCCTAGCCCGGTGCCGCCCTCGTTGCGGCGGGTGGTAAAGAACGGGTCGAAGGCCTGCCGCTGCACGTCTGGCGTCATTCCGGCCCCGTTATCGGCAAAAATGATCTCGACATCGTCGCTGCCGCGCGGTCGCGCCGAAATCGAGATCGCCCCGCTCCGCCCGTCGGCAAACGCATGATTGGCCGCAGTGAGGAACAAATTGGTCAGAATTTGGCCGTAGGAGCCCGGATAGCCGTCGATGATGAGGCCTTCCGGCACGTCGACCGAGAGCGAGATCGGCGCTCGCTTCAGCACCGGCCGCAGGCTGGCGATGATCTGGTCGGTGGCCTCGCTCAGGCTGAATTGCCGGCGTTCGGCATGTGAGCGGTCCACCGCGACCTGCTTGAACGACTGGATCAATTCGCCGGCGCGATGCAGGTTGGCCACCAGCTGCCCCGCTGCGTCGCGCGAGGAGCGGACGAATTCCTCGAGCTGGGAGCGCCGCAACGCGCCGTCGGATTTCAGCTCGGCCTCGAACATCTCCGCCCGCCGCGCGAAACTCGACGCCACGGTGAGGCTGATGCCGATCGGGTTGTTGACCTCATGGGCGACGCCCGCGACCAGTCCGCCGAGCGCGGCCAGCCGCTCGGCGTCGATCAGGTTCTGCTGGGCGGCGTTCAGCTCGAGCAGAGCGCCCTCGGCCTTCTCCTTCGAAGTGCGCAGCTCATCTTCGGTCTCGCGCTTGGCGATGGCGTTCTCGCGGAACACTTCTACCGCGCGCGCCATCGCGCCGACCTCGTCCCTGGCGTTGGTGCCCTGCACCCGCCGATTGTAGTCGCCGGTGGTGATGGCATGCATGGCCGCCATGATCTGCTGCAGCGGCAACCGGATCGAAAGCGCGATGATGACACCGGCGCTGAGGATGATGCCGAGGAAGATCACGGCGATCGACAGCACCTTGCGGGAGATGTTGTTCAGCGTGCGATCGAAGGTCGCCTGCGCCTTCTGCTCGCGCTGCCGCATCTTCACCGACAGATCGTCGATGGCGCCGATGGCCTCGGCCTGGCTGGCGTCGATGGTGTTGCGCAACAGCTCGGTCCGGTTCGCCAGCTGCTCCGACAATTTGGCAAAGCCCGCGCGCAGCGCGGCTGTTCTGGCCTGCAGCCGCTGCAGCGCCAGCCGCTGCAGGTCGTTGTCGGCGAGATCGGACATCACCGGGATGGTTTTCTCGATGGTCTCGGTATTCCTGCGGGCTTCCTCGGCGGATGCGCTCGCCAGCGAAAGATAATAAGAGTTGGCGGCGACCAGCATCGCGGTGAACGCCTCGCGGGATTTGCCGAGCGACGGCCAGATCAGCGCCTCGCGGTGCCCGGTGGCGCCCTCGATGATCGAATACAGCCCGGCCATGTCCTTGGCGGGAGCCAGCACCTGGTCCTGGTAGGTCTTCGTGATCGTGGCCTGGACTGCGCGCAGCTCGCCGAAGCCGTTGAGGAATTTCTCGGTGACGCGCTCGAGTTCCGCGACCGATCCCGACAGCATCGGGTCGGTCGAGGCGCGGGTGGTCAGCGTGCCCAGCACCGCCTCGCGCAGCAGCAGGATCTCGGCGAACAATTCGGGGCTCGGCTGGTTGATGTAGCGGTGGATCAGGTTCTGCAGGCGGCCGGTTTCGCTTTCCAGCAACGCCAGGACCTTGTCGGATTCGCGCACCTGCCGCACGTCATCCCAGGCGGAGCGGAGCACCTGGGCGCCATTCCAGATCATGGCGGCAAGCACCACGACGACCGCCGAGTTCAGCGCGGCGATCGACAGGATGCGCCAGCGGATCGGCACTGCGCGGACCAGCCCGACGATGCGGGCGCGGGTCCGCGCGGCGAGGCTCGCCGGCCGTTCCACAGCTTCGTCCTGCCGCGGTGTCGCCAAAGCCAATTCACTCCACCTTGCGAATTCGTTCGATCAACTGCGCCGCTGCGGGATCGCGCCGCGCCTTGGCGTAGATGCCGGTCATCGCGGCTTCGAAGGGCTTGCGGTCGAAATCGGTCACGATCGTCACCCCCGCGGCTTCCGCCTGCCGGCGCGACTGCTCCTCGAGATCGCGCCATTTCTCGCGCATGAACTGGCTCGATCGGAGCGCCGCCTCGCGAAAGATCTTGCGGTCTTCGGCCGACAGGCTTTCCCAGGCTTTCTGCGACATCACCAGCACTTCCGGCGACATCGTGTGCTCGGTGAGGGTGTAATAGCCGGCGTATTTGTAATGATCCGTGGTGACGAAGGAGGGCCAGTTGTTCTCCGCACCGTCGACCAGCTTTGTGGCAAGCCCGGTGAGAACCTGTCCATAGGGCAGTTCGACCGGTTCGGCGCCGAGACCCTTCATCATGCTGGACATCAATTCGGACTGTTGCACGCGAAGCCGCAAGCCTTTCATGTCGGCGGTCGAGCGGACCGGCCGGACGCTGTTGTAGATCGATCGCGCCCCGGAATCGTAGAATGCCAGCCCGACAAATCCGTAAGCGTCGAAGCTGCCGAGAATTTCATTGCCGATCGGCCCGTCCAGCACCTTCTGCAGATGTTCGACTGAGCGAAACAGGAACGGCATCGCCAGTACGTTCATGGCCGGCACGAAGGTTCCGATCAGCGCCACGTTGCTGCGATTGAGATCGATGGCGCCGGCGCGGGTCTGCTCGATGGTTTCCTTTTCCTCGCCGAGCTGGCGCGAGTGAAACACCCGGATCTGGTGCCGGCCGCCACTCTTCTCCGCGATCATGCGGCCCATGTAACGCAGCGCCTGCACGGTCGGATAATCTTCGCTCTGGGTGTCGGCGGCGCGGAATTCGCGCGCGACCGCGCTCGTCGAGACCGTCGTCAAGGACAACGCGACAACGAGTGCTACCGTCCGCGAAAGGTCGGCGCGGCTGTACACAGGCAAACTCATCCCCTCATGATGGTGTCGATGGGCGGGAAAAAAGGTTCAATCCCATTTAGCAGAAGCCGGCGAGAGATGGCTATCCTGCCAGCGTCGCGGGAGGCGTCAATGGTGCGCTGCGGCTCTCGCTTTTGCCGATTGAAACCGCCGGCATAGGGCCTTATCAGGGCGCATCACACGCAAAAATGCGTATCGGCCGCGACGGATCAGAACGGTTTTATGGTGAATTCGGCTCTCAGGTTCCTGCAACTCGCCGCCATCGCCGCCGCGGTGACCCTGGCGTCGCCGGCGTGGGCGGTCACCGAGATCAGGTGGTGGCACGCGATGTCGGGCGAACTCGGCAAACAGCTGGAGAAGCTGGCTGCGGATTTCAACGCATCGCAGTCCGAATACCGGATCGTGCCGAGCTACAAGGGCAACTACACCGAAACCGTGACGGCGTCGATTTTCGCGTTCCGCTCGCGCAGCCAGCCCGCCATCGTTCAGGTCAACGAGATTGCGACCGCGACCATGATGGCCGCGAAAGGCGCGATCTACCCGGTGTTCGAATTGATGCGCAACGAAGCCGAGGCGTTTTCGCCGGCCGCCTATCTTCCGGCGGTGACCGGCTACTATGCCGATATCGCCGGCAACATGCTGTCGTTCCCGTTCAACGCCTCGACGCCGATCCTTTATTATAACAAGGTCATGTTCCGTGCCGCCGGCCTCGACCCCGAAGCGGCGCCGAAGACCTGGCCGGAGGTCGGCGCGGCGGCGAAGCGGCTGCGGGCGTCCGGCGCGGTCTGCGGTTTGACCACTTCCTGGCCGTCATGGATCAACGTCGAGAATTTTTCCGCATTCCACAATCTGCCGATCTCGACCAGGGACAACGGCTTCGGCGGCCTCGACGCCGAACTCAATTTCAACAATCCGGTGATGGTGCGCCATATCGCGCAACTGGCGGAGTGGCAGACCACCAAGGTGTTCGACTACAGCGGGCGGGCGCAGACCGCGGAGCCGCGGTTTCAGAAGGGCGAATGCGGAATCTTCATCGGCTCCTCGGCGACACGCGCCGACATCAAGGCCAATTCGAAATTCGAGGTCGGCTACGGCATGCTGCCGTACTGGCCCGACGTCGCCGGCGCGCCGCAGAACACCATCATCGGCGGTGCGACCTTGTGGGTGCTGCGCGACCGGCCGCACGCCGAATACAAGGGCGTGGCGAAATTCTTCGGATTCCTGTCGAGGCCGGAGGTTCAGGCGGCTTGGCACCAGAACACCGGCTATCTGCCGGTGACCCGGGCGGCGTTCGATCTGACCCGCGCGCAGGGTTTTTACGACCGCAATCCGGGGGCGGCGATCTCGATCGAGCAGATCACCCAGAAGGCGCCGACCGAAAATTCGAGGGGGCTCCGGCTCGGCTCCTTCGTGCTGATCCGCGATGCGATCGACGACGAACTGGAGCAGGCCTTCAGCGGCAAGAAGACCGCGCAAGGAGCACTCGATTCGGCAGTCGAGCGCGGCAACCGGCTGCTGCGCCAGTTCGAGCGCGCCAATCCGGACCGCTAGAGCGTTTTCAAGCGAAGTGGATGCCGGTTCGCGTGAAGAAACCGCGTCAAACCAAAAAGATAGAGCCCCGTTCCGATTCAATCGGAACGGAAAGGCTCTAGGCGTATCTCGCCGGCATCGAATCAGGAAGGGCGCGGCCTCTGCCATTGATGCACTCACTGCCGGTTCTGACGAACCCTGAGGCTTTCCGGTCGTGGCGCGCCGACGCGTCGCTGTGGTTGCCGGCGGCGCTCGATATCGCACGCAGCCACGGCCTTCCGTGCACGACATCTCAGCCATTCACCAATGGCACCAATCTTGTCGTCGGTCTCGACGGCCGGCTGATCCTGAAGATATTTCCTCCATTCCTGCGCAGCCAGTTCGTTTCAGAGCGGATCTCGCTGGCGCAGCTTCGCGGACGGCTCAGCGTTCCGATTCCCGAAATCGTGTTGGAGGGCGAGCGCGACCATTGGCCGTATCTCGTCATCACGCGATTGCCCGGCATCCCGGGCAACGAATCGTGGCCTGCCTTGCCGGAGGAGCAGAAGGAGCGCGTCCTCGCCCAGATCGGTGCGGCCGTCGCGGAAGTGCAGCGTGTTCCGTGCGGTGAGCTAAGCCGCATCGAGCCGGACTGGGACCGGTTCATGCGCGGGCAGATCGAAGGATGCCGGGCAAGACACCGGCGCCTCGGATTGCCGCAAAAATTTCTGGACGGGCTGGACGATCTGCTTTCCGATGCGGAAACGCTGATTGCGCTGGAGGCGCCGCCGGTGATCCTGACCGGGGAATACATTCCGGAGAACTTTCTCCTGAGTTGCGACGGCGGAAGCTGGCGGCTTTCGGGGCTGATCGACTTCGGCGACGTGATGACGGGAAGGGGCGAATACGACCTGCTGGGCCCGAGCGCCTTCATGACCGCCGGGATGCCGCACCGCGTTCGAAGCCTGTTCGCAGGATTCGGCTATTCGAGCGCGGATATCGATTTCACCTTGAAGCGCCGGCTGATGGCCCTGCTTCTGCTGCATCGCGCCAGCGATCCCAACAGCCACATCTGTATCGAGGGTTGGCAGCGGAAAGCCGGTGACCTCTACGAACTGCAGGAATTGCTCTGGCCCGCTTGACCGCGGAGATGACCGCTGTGCGGGCCATTCGCCGCCGCACAAGAAAATAGCGATCATAAAGATCTGCACTCTAAACAGGCAAAGAAGCCTCTTTGTATGCAATGCTGTGACCGGCGCGAAGCGTTCATGGCCCGCGAATTCCAATATTCATTCATATAATCAATGGATTACCTGGATATTAGGCCTTCGTTAAGTTCTGGCACAAACCTTGCGATACCAGTTCCAAAGCCGATTCCCCCTCGTGCGTTGGAGCATCACATGAAGCGTCGCGATTTTCTGAAATCTGTCACCGGGGTTGCGGCAGGCACGATGGTGCCGGCGCCGGCGATCTGGTCCGCCGCCAAGGCGGACGCCCGCTCCGAGACGCTGCTGATCGTCTCGGAAAGCGGTCCCAACAATCTCGACATTCACGGTGTCGGCACCAACGTGCCGGGCTACGAGGTGTCGTGGAATTGCTACGACCGGCTGATCAGCCACGAGATGAAGAGCGGTCCCGGCGGCGTGCCCTATTACGACCGCGACAAGTTCAAGCCCGAACTCGCCGAAGACATGAAGGTCGGCGACATGTCGGTGACCTTCAAGCTGAAGAAGAA
This sequence comes from Bradyrhizobium sp., assembly GCA_049286845.1. Classification (GTDB taxonomy): domain Bacteria; phylum Pseudomonadota; class Alphaproteobacteria; order Rhizobiales; family Xanthobacteraceae; genus Bradyrhizobium. Next base: position 25,005 of record JBAQER010000557.1, on the reverse strand, counting down.
CGCGAAATTCCACGACGGCGCGCCGGTAACGGCGAAGGACGTCAAGTGGTCGCTCGACCGCGCGGTCTCTGTCGGCGGCTTCCCGACCTTCCAGATGGGCGCGGGTTCGCTGACCAAGACCGAGCAATTCGTCGTCGTCGACGATAACACGGTGCGGATCGATTTCGCCAAGAAGGACCGGCTGACGATTCCCGATCTCGCGGTGATCGTGCCCTGCGTGATCAATTCCGAACTGGTGAAGAAGAACGCCAGCGAGAAGGACCCCTGGGGTCTCGAATACACCAAGCAGCAGACCGCGGGCGGCGGCGCCTACAAGGTGACGAAGTGGACCGCCGGCACCGAAGTGATCATGGAGCGCAACGATGCCTGGGTCGGCGGACCCTTGCCCAAGGTCAAGCGGGTGATCTGGCGCATGGTGCCGCAGGCCGGCAACCGCCGTGCGCTCCTGGAGCGCGGCGACGCCGACATCTCCTACGATCTGCCGAACAAGGACTTCGTCGAGCTGAAGGGCGACGGCAAGCTCAACATCGTGTCGGTGCCGTATTCCAACGGCGTCCAGTACATCGGCATGAACGTCAAGATCCCGCCGTTCGACAATCCGAAGGTGCGCGAGGCGGTTGCCTGTGCAATCCCCTATCAGAAGATCATGGATGCGGTGCTGTTCGGTCTCGCCAGGCCGATGTTCGGCGCGGCCGCCAATGCGCCGACCGAGGTGGCATGGCCGCAGCCGACCAAATTCGTCACTGACATCGCGAAAGCCAAGGCGCTGCTGGCGGAGGCCGGCTATCCCAACGGCTTCGAGACCACGCTGTCGTTCGATCTCGGATTTGCCGGCGTCAACGAGCCGCTCTGCGTCCTGGTGCAGGAAAGCCTGGCACAGATCGGAATCAAGACCACCATCAACAAGATCCCGGGCGCCAACTGGCGCACCGAACTCAACAAGAAGGTGCTGCCGCTCTACACCAACGTGTTCTCCGGCTGGCTCGATTATCCCGAATACTTCTTCATCTGGTGTTACGACGGCAAGAATTCGATCTTCAACACCATGAGCTACCAGTCGAAGACGATGGACGATTTCATCCATGGCGCCGTTGACGCCGCCGCTGTCGGCGACAAGGCGACCTACGACAAGGACGTCAAGGGCTTCGTCGACCTGGCGTTCAAGGATATCCCGCGCATTCCGCTGTACCAGCCCTATGTCAACGTCGCGATGCAGAAGAACGTCTCGGGCTATCAGTACTGGTTCCACCGCCGTCTCGATTACCGCGCGCTGGTGAAGGCGTAAGCGGGCGAATAGCGAGTAGCGAAATGGCGAATGGCGAATAGGGAGTAGCGAATAGTGACAGAACGCAGCCGTCATCATCCATTCGCCATTCGATATTCGTCATTCGCATGGCGCGCGAACGCGCCATGCTGACCATGATCGGCAAGCGGCTGATGTTTGCGATCCCGAGCCTGATCGGGGTCGTGATCGTCACCTTCCTGCTGACCCGCGCGCTGCCCGGCGACCCCGCGGCGTATTTCGCAGGGCCCGCGGCGACCAAGGAGGCGGTCGAGCAGATCCGCAAGAAGCTCGGCCTCGACAAGCCGCTGATCGAGCAGTTCTTCCGCTATACCAACGATCTCGCCCGCGGCGATTTCGGCAATTCGCTCACCACGGGCCAGCCGGTCGCAACCGAAATCAAGAACCGCCTGCCGGCCTCCGCCGAACTCACTTTGCTCGGTCTCGTGGTCTCGATCGTGATCGCGATTCCGCTCGGCGTCATGGCGGCGACCCGGCCGGGCTCATGGATCGACCATCTCTGCCGGGTGACAACGACGGCCGGCGTGTCGCTGCCGGTGTTCTTCACCGGACTGGTGCTGGTCTATGTCTTCTATTTCCGTCTCGGATGGTCCCCGGCGCCGCTGGGGCGGCTCGATGTGTTCTACAGCGCGCCGAATGCAGTGACCGGCTTCTATCTGATCGACGCCCTGATCGCGCGCGACTTCGAGACCTTTCGTTCGGCGCTGAGCCAGTTGATCCTGCCCGCGATGACGCTCGCCGTGTTCTCGCTGGCGCCGATCGCGCGCATGACGCGGGCTTCGATGCTGGCGGTGCTGTCGTCGGACTTCGTGCGCACCGCGCGCGCCAGCGGCCTGTCGCCGGGCACCGTGATCGTCACCTACGCCTTCCGCAACGCCATGCTGCCGGTCATCACCACGCTGAGCATGGTGTTTTCGTTCCTGCTGGGAGCCAACGTGCTGGTGGAAAAGGTTTTCGCCTGGCCCGGCATCGGCTCCTACGCAGTGGAAGCCCTGATCTCGTCGGATTTCGCGCCGGTGCAGGGCTTCGTGCTGACCATGGCGGTGATGTACGTATTGCTCAATCTCCTGATCGACATCCTCTATGGCGTGATCGATCCCAGGGTAAGGCTCGAAGGGTAGGGGTGGAAGCATGAGCAGCGTGGCGCCTGCCGTCGAACCTGCCGGTCCCGCACGCACTTCGGGACTGGCGGCGATGTTCGAACACACCCGCTATGTGCTCGGCGAGAACCGTGTCACCGCGTTCGCGTTCGGCCTCCTGGTCGTGATCCTGCTTGCGGCGCTGTTCGGTCCCTACGTCGTACCCTACGATCCGCTGGCGTCCGACACCGCATCCGCGCTGAAGCCGCCGTCGGCGGCGCACTGGTTCGGCACCGACCAGCTCGGCCGCGACATCTTCAGTCGGGTCATCGTGGCGACGAGGCTCGACACCTTCATCGCGGTGGCGTCGGTGGCGCTGGTGTTCCTGATGGGCGGTCTCGCCGGCATCGCCGCCGGCTATTTCGGCGGCTGGACCGACCGCATCGTCGGCCGCATCGCCGACACCATCATGGCGTTTCCGCTGTTCGTCCTCGCGATGGGCATCGTGGCGGCCCTCGGCAATACCGTGCAGAACATCATCATCGCCACCGCGATCGTGAATTTTCCGCTTTACGCGCGCGTCGCCCGTGCGGAAGCCAATGTCCGCCGCGAAGCCGGCTTCGTGCAGGCGGCGCGATTGTCGGGCAATGGCGAGTTCCGGATCCTGCTGGTGCACATCTTGCCCAACATCATGCCGATCATGATCGTGCAGATGTCGCTGACCATGGGCTACGCCATCCTCAATGCCGCTGGCCTGTCGTTCATCGGCCTCGGGGTGCGGCCGCCGACCGCCGAATGGGGCATCATGGTCGCGGAAGGCGCCGGCTTCATGGTCTCGGGCGAGTGGTGGATCGCGCTGTTCCCGGGCCTCGCGCTGATGACCGCGGTGTTCTGCTTCAACCTGCTCGGCGACGGCCTGCGCGACATCGTCGACCCGCAGCGGCGAACCTGAGGATCACGCCATGACCGCGCAGCCGCTGCTCGACGTCAACGACCTCACGGTGGAATTCGCCACAAGGCGCGGCATCGTGAAGGCGGTGCAGCACGTCAATATCACGGTCGCCAAGGGCGAGACGCTCGGGATCGTCGGCGAATCCGGCTCCGGCAAGTCCGTCACCTCCTACGCTGTCATGCGGATCCTCGATCGCGCCGGCAGGATTGCCGAGGGATCGGTGATGTTCTCCGGCATCGACGTCAGGACCGCGACCGAAGACCAGATGTGCGACCTGCGCGGCCGCGAAATCTCGATGATCTTCCAGAACCCGCGCGCCGCGCTGAACCCGATCCGGAAAGTCGGCGATCAGATCGAGGACGTGCTGCGCCAGCATGTGCAGGCCGCCGCCAGCGATCGCGGCGAGAAGGCGATCGAGGCGCTGGAAGCGGTCAAGATCGCCCGTCCGCGCGAGCGCTACCACGCCTATCCGTTCGAACTGTCCGGCGGCATGTGCCAGCGCGTCGTGATCGCGCTGGCGCTGGCCTGCAATCCGCAGCTTCTGATCGCGGACGAGCCGACCACCGGCCTCGACGTCACCACGCAGAAGGCGGTGATGGACCTGGTCGTCGAACTGACCAGGAGCCGGGGCATGTCGACGATCCTGATCACGCACGATCTCGGCCTCGCCGCGGCCTATTGCGACCGCGTGGTGGTGATGGAGAAGGGCCGCGTGGTCGAGACCGCGCCGTCGGCGGATATTTTTGCCAATCCGCAACACGCCTATACCAGGAAGCTGATGCGCGCGACGCCGCGGCTCGGCGTGTCCCTGCGAGATCTGTTGCCGGAGGAGGAGGCAGCGAGGCTTCCCGCGATCTCGTCGCACCCAACACCCGTCATGGCCGGGCATAGCCGTCCGAAGGACGGCGTCGCTTCCGCTCGCCTATGCCCGGCCATCCATCCTTCTTCACAAGAGTCTCCTTCAAAGGAGATGGACCCCCGGGTCAAGCCCGGGGGTGAAGATGCTTCAAAACCCCTGCTTCTTGTCGAAAAACTGGTCAAGGAATACCCGCGCAAGGGCGCTACGGCGACACTGGCAAAACTGTTCTCGCGCAAGCCGCCGGTTGAAACCGAACAATTCCGCGCCGTCGACGGCATCTCATTCAGCGTCGGCCACGGCGAGAGCGTCGGACTGGTCGGCGAATCCGGCTGCGGCAAATCCACCACGTCGATGATGGTGATGCGGCTCCTGGACCAGACCTCGGGCCGCATCATGTTTGACGGCGAGGAGATCGGCGCCATCCTGCCCAATGCCTTCGCGCGGCTGCCCTTGCGCAAGAGCATCCAGATGGTGTTCCAGGATCCGACCGACAGCCTCAACCCGCGCTTTACCGCCGCGCGCGCCATCGTCGACCCGATCATGCAGCTCGGCGATGTCAGGGGGCGCGACGCGCTGCGCGCCCGCTGCGAGGAACTGGCTGAAATGGTCGGCCTGCCGGTCAACTTGCTCGATCGCTTTCCGCATCAATTGTCCGGCGGCCAGAAAGCCCGCGTCGGCATCGCCCGCGCGATCGCGCTGCATCCCAAGCTCGTGATCCTCGACGAGCCGACCGCGGCGCTCGACGTCTCGGTTCAGGCGGTGGTGCTGAACCTGCTGCAGGATCTCAAGGCGTCGATGGGGATGAGTTATCTGTTCGTGTCGCACGATTTGAATGTGGTGCGGTTGCTGTGCGATCGTGTCATTGTGATGCGGTCGGGGCGAATCGTCGAGCAGGGCCCGTCCGAACGCGTGCTGGGCGATCCGCAGGATGACTATACCAAGGAACTGCTGACGGCGATTCCGCATCCGCCGTTGCCGGCTCACTGAACCTCGATTGGGAGAATGAATGGCCGCCGATCCGCTTGATGCTTACATAGACGCCGTAGCCTGGGCACTGGCGCTGCCGGTCGAGGAGGCATGGCGGCCGGCGGTCAAGGCCAATCTCGAGGTGTCGCTGCGGCTGGCGCGGCTGGTCGACGAATTCCCGCTGCCTGATGAAACCGAGCCGGCCAGTGTCTTCGCAGCCTGATATCGCCATGACCGCAAACTCCGACGATCTGTCGGCCTCGGCAATCGCGCGGGGCGTGGCCGACGGCAAAATGTCCGCCGCCAGCGTCACCGAAGCGGCGCTGGCGCGTATAGCAAAGCACGATTCGATCCTGAATTCGTTCACCGACGTCACGGCCGAGCGCGCGCGTGCAAGGGCGCGGGCGGTCGATGATGCGCTTGCCGCTGGCAAGACCGTCGGTCCGCTCGCCGGCGTGCCGTTCGCGGTCAAGAACCTGTTCGACGTCCAGGGGCTCTCCACCCGCGCCGGATCGAAGATCAATCGCGACCTTGCGCCGTCGCCGCGCGACGCTACCCTGATCGAGCGCATGGAAGCGGCCGGCGCGGTGCTGGTCGGCGCGCTCAATATGGGCGAATACGCCTACGACTTCACCGGCGAAAACGTACATGACGGACCGTCGCGCAATCCGCACGATCCGACGCGGATGACCGGCGGCTCGTCGGGCGGCTCCGGCAGCGCGGTTGGCGGCCGGCTGGTTCCGCTGGCGCTCGGCTCCGACACCAACGGCTCGATCCGGGTGCCGTCGTCGTTCTGTGGCATCTTTGGACTGAAGCCAACCTATGGCCGGCTGTCGCGCGCGCGTTCGTTTCCGTTCGTGGCGAGCTTCGATCATCTCGGCCCGTTCGCGCGCAATGTCGGCGATCTCGCGCTGGCCTATGACGCGATGCAGGGGCCGGACGCCGACGATGCGGCGTGCAGCACGCGTCCCGTCGAGCCGGTCGGGCCGCTGCTTTCGCAGGACATCGGTGGACTTCGCATCGCCATTGCCGGCGGATATTTCCAGAACAACGTTTTCCCCGAAGCGGTCGAGGCCGTCGCACGCGTCGCCAGGGGATTGGGCGCCACGCGCACGATCGAGATTCCCGAGGCCGCGCGCGCCCGTGCCGCCGCCTATGTCATCTCGACCACCGAAGGCGCCTCGCTGCATCTCGATCGGCTGCGCAAGCGGCCGAATGATTTCGATCCGGCGGTGCGCGACCGCCTGCTGGCCGGCGCCATGGTTCCGGCGCCTTTGGTCGACCGCGCGCAGAAATTCCGCCGCTGGTACCGCGCCCAGGTGCTGAAGCTGTTCGAGACGGTCGACGTGATCATCGCGCCGGCGACGCCCTGCGTCGCGCCGAAACTGGGGCAGGCGACCTTCGTGCTCGACGGCGTCGAGTTGCCGGTGCGCGCCAATATCGGCATCCACACCCAGCCGATCTCCTTCATCGGGCTGCCGGTGGTGGCGGTGCCGGTTCCGCTTGAGCCGATGCCGATCGGGGTGCAGATCATCGCCGCGCCCTGGCGCGAAGATATCGCGCTGCGCGCAGCCTTCGCGCTGGAGCGCGCCGGCGTGGTTGCCGCACCGCAGCCGAGAGGGTTGTAGAATGGACGTCGATCTCCCCGAGGTGCTTGCCGAGGTGACCGAGCAGTTCGCGCGCTATGAAAAGGCGCTGGTGTCGAACGACGTCGCAGTGCTCGACGAATTGTTCCGTGCGGATTCCCGTACGCTGCGCTACGGCATCGGCGAAAATCTCTACGGCATCGATGCGATCATGGCATTCCGCGCGGCGCGCTCGCCGGTTGGCCTGATGCGCAGGACGGCGCAGACGGTGATCACCACCTACGGCCGCGACGCCGCCGTGGCCTCGACTTTGTTCTATCGCGAATCGATGCCCGGCCGCGTCGGCCGGCAGATGCAGACCTGGGTGCGGTTTCCCGAAGGCTGGAAGATCGTCGCCGCCCATGTCAGCATCATCGACGAACCCAGGGATGCGGGTCAAAAGCCATGAGCCTCGAAGATCCCCCGACCAGCGCGCCACAGCGCCCGCTCCACGAGGCGGAGACGGTGGTTCGCCGCGTCGACCGGCCTTCGCCGATTCCGGACAAGATCACGCGCGCGGAGGAACTGCGGCTGCAGCTCGCCGATGAAATCGTCCGCGGCGCGCTGCCGCCGGGAGCTTCGCTCGACGAGACCGACATCGCGCGACGCTTCAACGTCTCGCGCACCCCGGTGCGCGAGGCGCTGCGGCAGCTGGCCGCCAGCGGTCTGGTCGATGCGCGGGCGCATCGCGGCGCGGTGGTGGCGCGGCCCTCGCTCGAACGGCTGACCGGAATGTTCGAGGCGATGGCGGAACTCGAGGCGTTGTGCGCCGGGCTTGCCGCCGAGCGGATGCCGCCGGCGGAGCGGCAGCGGCTGGAGGCGATCCATGAGGAGTTGCGGGTGCTGAGCCATGCCGGCAACCCCGACCGCTTTCACGAGGTCAACGAGCGCTTTCACAACGCGATCTATGCCGGTTCGCAGAACGGCTACATCGCCGAGATGACGCTGGCCACGAGGGTGCGGGTGCAGCCGTTCCGCCGCGCCCAGTTCCGCAATCTCGGGCGGTTGGCGAAATCGCACGCCGAGCACGACCGCGTCGTGGTCGCGATCATGCGCGGCGACAAGGCCGGCGCGGCGGCCGCGATGCGCGCGCATATCGAACTGGTGCGCGGGGAATACGAGATCTACGCGGTGTCGGTGTAGGCTGGCGAATAGGGAGTGGCGAATAGCGAATAGGGAATTCTTCTTCGCTACTCGCTATTCGCCCCTCATCACACCGCCACCTTCTCCGCCATGAACGCGCGCCAGCCGCCGAAGGCGGAAATGTCGCGCGCGGCGCCGATATCGGCGGGCTCGACGAGAAAGCCTTTCACGCCGCGGCCGTCGGCGAGGCGCACGGTGCCGATCGACAGCGGCGGCGGGATTGCGGCGACGAACTTTCCGAAACTCGCCGCCGACAGCGCCCACAGTTCCAGCGCGATCGATGTTCCCGCGCCCGCCGCAACGCGCAGCATGCCGGGTTTGGGCGGCGTGGTGGGAAGCGCATAGAGCTTGTAGTCGGGCGCCGTCACTGTGGCCTCGATCAGGCGTCCGCCGAGCGCCTTCAATTCGCCGTTCAGCGCCATGCCCGACAGATGCGCGCCGACCACGGCGATGGCGATTTCATCGCTGCTCGCGCCCGCGGCCAACGCCGTGAGCGGCGGTTGCGGCAGGCCTTTGGCGCCCATCGCCAGTCCGGTGTCGGCATGAAACACCCGGCCGATCGAGGCAAGCCGTGCGTCCTGCCCGGCGGGCGCCAGCAGTGTAATGCCGAACGGAATGCCGTCGGGCCGGATCGCCGCCGGCAGCGCCAGGCCGCAGAGGTCGAGCAGATTGACGAAATTGGTGTAGGTGCCGAGCCTGGAGTTGAGTTCGATCGGATTGGCCAGCACCTGCGCGGTCGTGTAGGCGGTCGGCGCCGTCGGCAGCACCAGCGCGTCGATATTGGCGAAGGCGCGCTCGGCGACCCGGCGCAGCGTCTGCAAGCGGTACAGCGCCGCAAAGGTGTCGGCGGCGGAAAGCCGCGCGCCGGCAATGGTGATTTCGCGCGTCACCGGATGGATCGCATCCGGCGATGACGCCAGGAGGTCGCGGATCACCAGATAGCGTTCCGCCACCCACGGCCCCTCATAAAGCAGCCGCGCGGTTTCATAGAACGGTTCGAGGTCGAATTCGACCAGCGTGGCGCCGAGCGCGGTCCAGCGTTTCAGCGCCTCGCCATAGGCCTTCTCGGAAGCCTTGTCGCCGAAATAGATCAGCTGGCCGTTGCGCGGCACGCCGAGGCGGAGCTGGTTCGGAAACGCGGTCATCGGCGCCAAGGGCCGGTTGCGCGAATAGGGATCAGCCGCGTCGGGTCCGGCGAGGGCGCCGAGCGCCGTCATCGCGTCGTCGACGCCGAGCGCGAAGATCGACACGCAATCCAGCGTGCGGCAGGCCGGCACCACGCCCGATGTCGAGATCAGCCCGAGGCTCGGCTTCAGCCCGACGATATTGTTGAGCATCGCCGGCACGCGGCCGCTTCCGGCGGTGTCGGTGCCGAGCGAAAGCGGCACCAGTCCCGCCGACACAGCCACCGCCGAGCCCGAACTCGATCCGCCCGGAATCAGGTCGCCGCGCACCGGATTGGTCGGAATGCCGTAGGGCGAGCGCACGCCGACCAGGCCGGTGGCGAACTGGTCGAGGTTGGTCTTGCCGATGACGATGGCGCCGGCCGCGCGCAGCCTGGAGACAGCCGTGGCATCGTGGGCCGGCAGGTAGGAAAACGCCGGACAGGCCGCCGTGGTGGGCAGGCCGGCGGCGTCGATATTGTCCTTTACCGCCACCGGGACGCCGTGCAGCGGCAACTGCGCAGGATCCCTGTTCGACAGCGCCTCGGCTTCCGCCAGCGCTTGCCTCTCGTCGCGCAGGCTGATGAAGACCGCGGGATCGTTGTGGTCGCGAATCCGCTGGAAACTGCGCGCGACGGTTTGCGCAGGCGACATGGCGCCGCCGCGATGCGCGGCGACGATTTCGGCGACGGTTTCAGTCACGCGCTGCCCCGGTCGGAAAAATACTCATTCTGCGGCTGCGGCAAGGGGCGTCTCCGGTTGCGAAACGGGAAGGGAAGAGGTGCCGAGTTTCGCCAGCGCGAAGAATACCGCAGCCACCAGGACATAGGCCAGCGCGACGGCGGGGGTTACCCCCAATCCGCCGCCGATACCGACGGCCTCGCCATGCATGAAGCCGAAATAGGTCAGCACCGCGCCGGCCAGCGCGAACGCCGACGCCTTGACGAAGTCGCGCTCGATAACGAAGACGCCGATGGCGCCGAGCACAAGGCCGGTGAGGATCGAGCCGCCGCCCAGCACGTCGAGCCCGTGATAGAGCACGCCCTGTTGCGGCAGTGCTGCGATCGCCGCGTCCTTGACCGCACCGGCCTTGTCGGCCGCCAGCCCGCCCACCGCCTGCGCGGCGCTGAGGGTCGAGGCCAGCATGGTGTCGATCTGCAGCTTGGCCCAGGCCGCCAGATGCGGCGTCAGCGCCAGCACGATTGCGGGCGCATGCTTGACCGGCGTGGTCTGGAACGCCTGCGCGCCGATCAGCATGCCGATGTAGAGCAGGATCGGCGAGATCGCGACCACAGGCACCAGCGCCAGCAGCACCGAGATGATGCCGAACCAGGACAGCACCACCACCATGATGCCGGTCGCCGCCGAATAGCCGATGCGGCCACCCATCGCCTTCCAGCCGGGATGGCCGATATAGACGGCGTTGATGAAGGGATTGCCCATCAGGCAGCCGATCAGGCTGACGACGCCGTCGGCGGTCAACACCCGCGTGGTCGGATATTCGTCTCCAGCGGCTTCCGCGCTCTCGACATTGTCCATGGCTTCGACCAGGTCGTAGATGCCGAACGGAATCGCGGTGACCAGGATGATGCCGAGGAATTCGAAGCCGGAAAACACCTGGCCGAACGCCGGCAACGGCACCGAGAAGCCGAAGCTCGAGAAGGCGTCGCCGAGGCCCTTGACGCTGAGGCCGCCGAGGCCGAGGCCGAACAAGTTGGAGCCCCACGCGATCAGCATGCCGGCGGCGATCGCCACCAGGCCGGCGGGAATCGCCTTCGGATATTTCACCCCGCCGAACCAGCTCGCCATGATGATGGCGAAGCAAACCAGACCGATCTGCGGCGTCATGTACATTTCCAGCGCCGGCCGCATCGAAATGAAGGTCACGGAAACGCCGGCGAGCGTGCCGAGCAGCGCCGCGCGCGGCGTGATCCTGCGAATATAGGGCGCGATGAAGCCGCCGATCATCAGGATGAAACTCTGGAAGAACACCCAGACCAGGCCGGCCGACCAGCCCTTGATGGGGTCGCCGGTCTTCAGCGTGATCGGCAGCATGATCACGAAGGTGACGATGAACATGTGCGGCACGCTGACGCCCGAGGGTAGCGCGCAGACGTCGCTGCGGCCGGTCTTCTGCGCCAGCCGGTAGGCCAGCCACGCATAGTAGAATGTCGAAAGGCACATCATCAGGCCGAGCGCCGGCAGGATGCGGCCGAACACGAGTGAGTCCGGCATCTTCAGCACGAAGCGCAACAGCCCCGTCAGCACCAGCATGTTGACGAGAATGTTGGTGCCGAAGCCGAAAAACGCGTTCCAGTCGCCCGGCGTCCATAATGCAGGTTTGAATTCGCCCTTGCTTGCCGTCGTGGTCGTGCTCATCGCGATGCCCCCATCGTTGGTTGGTCAGAAGTCTCCGCTGCCATTGCCTTGAGAACCGCGGCGGAGTCCGAGACCCAGCCGAAGATGCCGCCCTGGGCCTTGATCATCTTCAGGCCCATCTCGTGGAATTCGGGGAAATAGGATGCGCAGCAATCCGCCAGCACGATGCAGCGGTAGCCGCGGTCGTTGGCCTCGCGCACGGTGGTGTTGACGCAGACCTCGGTGGTGACGCCGCACACCAGCAAATTCTCGACGCCGTATTTCTGCAAGGCGTCGCCCAGCTCGGTCGCGTAGAACGCGCCCTTGCCGGGCTTGTCGATCACGATCTCGTCGTCGAGCGGATAGAGCGTGGGGATGATGTCGTGGCCGGCCTCGCCGCGGATCAGGATCCGCCCCATCGGGCCGGGATCGCCGATGCGCTTGCTCGGCGCGCCGCGCTCGAGCTTCGCCGGTGGCGCGTCGGACAGATCAGGCAGATGGCCTTCGCGGGTGTGCACCACCAGGATGCCGGCCTCCCGCGCGGCGGCAAGCACGGCGGCGCAGGGTGCGACCGCGCGCGCCAGTTGCGAGACGTCGTTGCCGAGCGTCTCGCCGAACCCGCCGGGTTCGAGGAAGTCGCGCTGCATGTCGATGATGACCAACGCCGTCGCCGTCCAGTCGAGCGCGATCGGATCGGGCTCCGCGGCAAGCAGGCTGGTGGTTGCTGACGTCGCCATGGCTGACTGCGCTCCGGGAAATTCCTCCCTGATCGAAGCAAGCGGTGTGCCATTGTGTACAGCCGGTCCGAGGCGTCGAGCCCGACAAATTGATCCATCTTTCCAGATGCTTGGTTTTTTCTTGCAGCCATGGCCGGACCCGCAAGCGCGCTTCCAGGTGATGCGTTTGATTAATTTGTGGGCAGCGCCGTTTGCGATGCGCGGCTGCAATCGTCTAGCTTGGGTGCCAAGCCTCAGCGGCGCCAATCTCTTTATCTTGCCTGGCCTGGAGTACCCCATGTCGAATTCCTTCGAACGCCGCCACGATATCCTGATCGAGGCTCCGCCCGAGGCAGTCTACGACTATGTCTGCAATCCGAATTCCTGGCCGGAATGGCTGGCGGCGTCGCACCGCATCGACAGCGCCGATCGTGCGCTGGGCACGGGCGAGACCTTCCGCGAGCAATGGCACATCCGCCGCGGCGAAGTGGTGCTGGACTGGAAGGTCCTGGAGAGCGACCGGCCGAACGCCTGGACCGTGCAGGCCGATACCGATTTCATCGGCCCGATCGTGGTCCGCTATACCTTCGAACGCGTCGGCGACGCCACCCGGTATACGAGGCACCTCCGCAACCCCCGCCGTCCCACGGCGGCAAGCGCCGAGCAGATCCAGCGCGTCGACGAAGAGGCACAGGTCGGGCTAGGCAACATCAAGCGGCAGGTTGAGCAGCGTTGGGCTGCGCGGCGCGCGCCTCAATCGGCAGGCAAGCGAGCATGAGCCCGCGCGATGCGCCGTGACGCATGAAGGCCGGGCGCGCTTCCGGCGCCGCGATCAATGGAATACGGAGAGAATCTCCAGCAGCCGCGTGCGATTCTCCGGCCCGATCTTTTCGTCGACGTGCCGCTCATGCTCGGCGGCGAGCATCTTGAACTGCCGAAGGGAGGCCTGCCCGCTGGGGGTCAGATGCAGCGCGTGCGACCGCCGGTCGGTCCGTGATGCAACGCGCTTGACCAGATTGCGCGTCTCGAGACTGTCCAGCAGGTGCACCAGCCGGGCGCGCTCGATGCCAAGTCGTTTGGCAATGGCCATCTGGGTCATGCCCGGGTTTGCGCCGATCACCGTCATGACGGAATACTGCGTGGGCTTGATGTCGACGGCGGCGAGCGTCCGGATAAAATCCTGGAAGATCCAGATCTGGAAGCGCCGTACCGCGTAGCCGGCATGGCCGACCAGCCCGTCGAGGCCTATCTCGCCGTCGCGATCCGGGCGGCGCGCCTTGCCGTTTTCCCTCCGCTTGCCGACGGTGGGAACGGGGTTTTTCAATACCGGTTGGGCCGCCTTGTTGGACACGTCTTTTCTCCAGCGTCGCTCCTTTCATCTAGCATTTCCCCGTCGAGAAGGAAAGATTGTTGTTGACGACAACAATTGTTGTGCTCAACAATATGTCGAAAGCGGCCCGCGAGAGGCTGCAGCCGCCGATGGACGCTGGCGTCCGCGGCCATCCCGAGAAAACGCGCGAGGAGGAAACCGATGACGACAGCTGCTGTCATCAGCCGCAACGACCCCACAGCCCTGTTCGCAACGCCTGCGATCGTCGCGGATCGCCGCGCCGACGGCAGCATCATCGTGAAATCGGCCGCGCCGCTGCAGCCCCATGCGCGCTGCGTCGGCGACTGGCTCGAGCACTGGGCGCGGCAAACGCCCGATCGGATTCTTCTCGGCGAGCGCGCCAGTGTCGATGCGCCGTGGGCGACCGTCACCTATGGCGACGCGCTGCGGCAGGTGCGCGGCACAGCCGCCTGGATCCTGGCGCGGGGCCTGAGCGCCGAGCGCCCGGTGGTCATTCTCTCCGACAACAGTGTCGATCATGCGCTGTTCGCGCTCGCCGCCATGCATGTCGGCGTGCCGGCGGCGGCGATTTCGCCGGCCTATTCGCTGGTGTCGAAGGATTTCGACAAGCTCAAGAGCATGGTCAAGCTGCTCGACCCCGGCGCGATCTACGTTTCCAGCGTAAAGCCGTTCGCGGCGGCGCTGGCGGCGATCAAGCCGCTGCACACAGCGGATATTGTGAGCGGCGACGCCGACGGCGGTGAGGCGATTTCGTTTCGGTCCATTGCCGCGACTCCGGAAACGGACGCGGTCGCAAAAGCCTTCGCGGCGGTCGGGCCGGATACGATTGCCAAGTTCCTGTTCACCTCGGGCTCGACCGGCACGCCGAAAGCCGTGATCAACACCCAGCGCATGCTGACCTCGAGCCAGCAGGCCAAGGCGCAGACCTGGTCGTTCCTCGATGCCGCGCGCGACGATCTGGTGATCCTGGACTGGCTGCCCTGGAGCCATACTTTCGGGGCCAACCACAATTTCAACCTGGTGCTGCGCAACGGCGGCACGCTCTATATCGACGGCGGCAAGCCGGCGCCGGGCCTGTTTTCGACGTCGCTCGCCAATCTGCGCAGCGTGATGCCGACGGTGTATTTCAACGTGCCGCGCGGCTTCGACATGCTGATCGCGGCATTGCGCGGCGACGACGAGTTGCGCCGGAAATTCTTCGGCGAGGTGAAGTTCGCCTTCTACGCCGGCGCGGCGTTGCCGCAGAATCTCTGGGACGCTATGGAAGAGCTGTCGATCAAGACCACCGGCCGGGCGTTGCCGATGGTGTCGGCCTGGGGCTCCACCGAGACCTCGCCGCTCGCCACCGACTGCCATTTCCAGGCGAAGCGATCCGGCAATATCGGCGTGCCCATACCCGGCACCGAACTGAAACTGGTACCGTCCGGCGACAAGCTCGAGGTGCGCGTGCGCGGACCCAATGTCACGCCGGGCTACTGGAAGGCGCCGGAGCTGACCGCGCAGGCGTTCGACGCGGAAGGCTTTTATCTGATCGGCGACGCCGTGACATTTGCCGATCCGGACCGCCCCGAACTCGGACTGTTCTTCGACGGCCGCGTCGCCGAGGACTTCAAGCTCAATTCCGGCACCTGGGTCAGCGTCGGTACCCTGCGCGTCGCCGGCATTACCGCGCTGGCGCCCTTGGCGCAGGACATTGTCGTGACCGGCCATGGCGGCGACCACGTGCGCTTCCTGGTATTTCCCAATATCGCCGCCTGCCGCGCGCATGCCGGCCTGCCCGACAGCGCCGACGTCCATGAGGTGCTCGCGAACGAGAAGGTGCGTGCCGCCATCGCGCAAGGCCTCGCAAAGCTGAAAGCGCAGAGCGGCAGCGGCTCCTCCGCGCACGCGACCCGCGCGCTGCTGCTCGCCGAACCCGCCTCCGTCGACGGCGGCGAGATCACCGACAAGGGCTACATCAACCAGCGCGCGGTGCTGACGCGGCGTGCGGCCGCGGTGGCAGTGCTGGAGGACGATGCGTCGGGTGAATGGATCGGGTGTCCGGGCTAGCGTATTTTCCAGTGTGCCGCTCATCCTTCGAGACGCGCGGCGTTGCCGCGCTCCTCACCACGAGGAGATGGAGGACCTCATCCCCGCGTAACGGCAAAGCCGTTATCGCTGGAGGAGCGGCGCAGCCGCGTCTCGAAGCATGAAACCACCGCGCTGAAACCTCACCGCGCCACCTTGCTGCTGCCCTGCGTGATCAGGCGCGCGGCGCGCTGGTCGCGGGCGTGGATCCAGAGCCAGGAGATCGCGACGCTGAGCCGGTTGCGCAGCCCGATCAGGAAATAGATGTGGGCGATGCCCCAGATCCACCACGCGATCGCCCCGCGCAGCTTGAAGCGGCCGAAATCGATCACCGCCTTGTGCTTGCCGATCTGCGCGAGACTGCCGGCGTGCTTGTAGCGGAACGGACCGAGCGTCTCGCCGCGCAACCGCGCCTTGATGGTTTGGGCGACGTAGCGCCCCTGTTGCTTGGCCGCCGGTGCAATGCCGGGGACCGGTTTGCCGTCGGGGCCGTTGATGGTGACGGTATCGCCGATGGCGAAGATATCGGGATGGCCCGGCACAGTCAGGTCGGGGTTGACCTGCAGGCGAAAGGCGCGGTCATGAGGCGCGCCGAGCCATTCGGCGGCGGACGAGGCGCGCACGCCGGCGGCCCAGATCAGCGTCCTCGCCTGCAGCGACTTGCCGCCGTAGACGACGCCGTCGGCCGAGCATTCGGTGACGGCTTCGTTCAATCTCACTTCGACGCCGAGGCTTTCGAGCGAGCGCTGCGCGTAGGCGGAGAGATCGTCGGGAAAGCCCGCCAGCACGCGCGGCCCCGCCTCGATCAGCACGACGCGCGTGCTGTGGGTGTCGATGTTGCGGAAGTCGGGCGGCAGCGTGTCCTTTGCCAGCTCGGCGATGGTGCCGGCGAGTTCGACGCCGGTCGGGCCGGCGCCGACGATGACGAAGGTGAGCAGCGCCGCGCGCCGCTGCGGATCGGTCTCGCGTTCGGCGCGCTCGAACGCCACCAGAATCCGCCGCCGCAGCGTGGTGGCGTCCTCCAGCGTCTTCAGGCCGGGCGCGCACGGCTCCCATTCGTCGTGGCCGAAATAGGCGTGCCGCACGCCGGTGGCGAGAACGAGCGTGTCGTAGGGCAGGCTGTCGCCGTCGTCGAGCAGCACGCGCTTGCCTTGTCCATCGATGCCGCTCACGTTGGCGAACAGGGTCGTCACTTCAGGCCGGCCGCGCAGCAGATAGCGGATCGGCCAGGCGATCTCCGAGGTCGCCAGCGAGGCGGTCGCGACCTGATAGAGCAGCGGCTGGAACAGATGGTGGTTGCGGCGGTCGAGCAGCGTGATGCGGACCGGCGCGCCCGCCAGCCGATAGGTCGCCTCCAACCCGCCGAAGCCGGCGCCGACGATCACCACGTGATGTCGGTCCGACGATCGCGCCTGTTCGGGGGTCATGGGCTGAGCCTTCGGTTTCAGATCTCTTCGCTGGCCGGATTATGCAGACATTTGGACCCCCGGTCCAAGCCCGGTTTGCCAATCGATCGATCGCTTGAACGCATCGTCAGCAGATGCTCGATCGCCGCGGTCGGCTTCTGGCCCGGGCAAATCGTCGCAAGGGCCGTTCGGCCGGATCCCTCAGTCGAGTTCGGGCCTGCCCGCAAAACCGCAGTAGCCGTGGGGCTTCGCCTCTGCCTCGCTGCCCTTGGAGTGCGACAGATGGTATCGGCGCCAGCCCATGCAGTCGCTGGCGATGCGGTGATACATCCTTTCCGAGTTCTGAAAGCCATCGGTCATGGTGTTGTTCAGGCGGTTGCTGTTGTCGATGCGCACGAGGGGGCACCACCTGGTGCGCGCGACGCTTTCGCTGACTGACATGGCGGTCCTCCATCGACATTGAGGCGCGAGTCTGGCGGCAAATGCGTTCAGTGGGGTAAAATTGCCAGGGCCCGCGCGGCGCGGAGACAGGCCAGGACAGGCCAGGACCGGCCCCGCAACTGCGGCGCCCCCGGGCACCGTCACCTGAACTATAATTCTTGCCATCCCCGGCGGATACGAATTATGGTGCACAAAGGCTTGCATCGGGCCGAAGGTTCCTGGGCGATACCTCCGGTTCGTGCTTGCTGCAGACCCGCGATTTCGCGCACAAAACACGTCACCTGCAAAAGAGTGACCCCGGCAATGGAGCAAAGTGGGCTGTTCGAACGGGGAAGGGCATTTGACTGACGGCAACGTCTTAGTGAGGAGGGAACGAACATGAAAACGGCATTCTGGCTGGCGGGCGCTACGGTTCTGGCGCTGGCAAACCCCGCGATCGCGGGAGATACCATCAAAATCGGGTTTGTCTCGACGTTCAGCGGCCCGACCGCCGTGATCGGCAACGACATGCGCAATTCGTTCGAGCTCGCGCTCGATCACATGGGCCGCAAGATGGGCGGCAAGCCGGTCGAAGTGATCTACGAGGACGACACCTTCAAGCCTGACGTCGGCAAGCAGAAGACCGAGAAGCTGATCCAGTCCGACAAGGTCGACTTCATCGCCGGCTACATCTGGTCGAACGTGCTGCTCGCCTCGCTGAAGCCGATCGTGGATTCGAAGACGATGCTGGTCATTGCCAATGCCGGTCCGTCGCAGGTCGCCGGCGAGTTGTGCTCGCCTTACGTATTTTCGACCTCGTGGCAGAACGACCAGACCCCGCAGGCGATGGGCGAATACATGAACCAGAAGGGCGTCAAGTCGGTGTTCCTGATCGGCCCGAACTATGCCGCCGGCAAGGATATGCTGGCCGGCGTCAAGAGCACGTTTAAGGGCGAGATCAAGGGCGAGGAATACACGGTCTGGCCGAGCCAGCTCGACTTCTCCGCCGAGCTGTCGAAGGCGCGCGCGTCCGGTGCGGCATCGATCTTCGTGTTCTATCCGGGTGCTGCCGGCGTGCAGTTCCTCAATCAATATACGCAGGCCGGCATGAAGGCGCAGATGCCGCTCTACACGGCGTTCACCATCGACGAACTGACGCTGGTGCTGCAGAAGGAGAACGCGCTCGGCGTTCCCGGCGCGCAGCAATGGGTCAACGATCTGCCCAACGAGCAGAACAAGAAGTACGTCGCCGACTACCGCAAGAAGTACACCGGCCTGCGTCCGACCTTCTACGGCGCGCAGTCCTATGACGCCGCGCAGCTGATCGCCAGCGCGGTGGAAGCCGTTAAGGGCGACACCAGCAAGAAGGACGAGATGAAGGCGGCGATGGAGAAGGCCAATTTCAAATCGGTGCGCGGTGCGTTCAAGTTCGGCAACAACCACATCCCGATCCAGAACTTCTATCTGCAGGACGTGGTCAAGGACGCCGACGGCCAGCTTTCGCTGAAAACCGTCGCCACCATCATCAAGGACAGTCAGGACAAGTTCCACGACAAATGCCCGATGAAGTGATCTGACGATCCTCTCCAACACGGCGGCGGCGCTCGCGCGCTGCCGCTGTTTTCCATCCGGCACGTGTCTTGCAAACACGTCTTGCAAACACGTCTCGCAATCTGATTTGTAACTCGATGACTTCCAGATCGGTGGCTTCATCCGGGACGGCGCGCAGTCTATCGTCGGGCCGCCTGGCGCGGACCTGTTGGCGCCTGCCCAGGATGAGGTTACTAAACCCTCATGGCGAGGAGCGCGGCAACGCCGCGCGGCGCGAACCATGAAGCCCGTTGGATGCCTGACTACGATGCTACGCAACCGGAAGATGACCTAGAACGCGCATGCTGCTTGTCGTCGAACAATTCCTGAATGGGCTGCAGTTCGGGCTGCTGTTGTTCCTGCTGGCGGCGGGATTGACGCTGGTGTTCGGCATCATGGACTTCGTCAATCTGGCGCACGGCTCGCTCTACATGATGGGCGCCTATTTCGCGGCCACCTTCGTGGCGTGGACCGGGAATTTCGTGCTCGGCGCGCTGCTGGCGCTCGGCGCGACCCTTTTGCTCGGCATCGTCCTGGAATTCGTCGCGCTGCGGCACCTTTACGGCCGCGATCATCTCGATCACGTGCTGGCGACGTTCGGGCTGATCCTGTTCTTCAATGACGCGGTGCGGCTGATCTGGGGTCCGGCGGGCCTGGCGCTGCCGCTGCCGGCCTGGCTGACGGTGCCGATCGCGATCATGCCCGGCGTCTATTATCCCGCCTACCGGCTGGCGATCATCGTGGTGGCGCTGGTGGTGGCGCTGTTGCTCTATCTCGTCGTGATGCGCACCCGCATCGGCATGCTGATCCGCGCCGGCGCGTCGAACCGGGAAATGATCGGCGCGCTCGGCATCAACATCAAGCTGCTCTACACCCTGGTGTTCGGGCTTGGCGCCGCATTGGCCGGGCTCGCCGGGCTGATGCAGGCGCCGATCCTCACCGTGCAGATCGGAATGGGCGAGAACATCCTGATCCTCGCCTTCGTCATCATCGTCATCGGCGGCATCGGCTCGATCCGCGGCGCCTTCCTGGCGGCGATCTTCGTCGGCATGATCGATACGCTCGGCCGCGCCTTCCTGCCCGATCTGCTGCGGCAGGTCCTGAGTTCGACCGCCGCCTCCACCGCAGCCCCCGCGCTCTCCTCGATGCTCATCTATCTGTTGATGGCCATCGTGCTGGTGGTGCGGCCGGAGGGGCTGTTTCCAGCCAGCCGCCGATGACCGCTTCGCTCAACGCCCGCAACGTGATCGTGGCGCTGGTGGTCGCCGGCCTCATGCTGCTGCCGCTCTATACCTCGCTCAGCGGCAACGTCTTCGCACTGACGCTGTTCACCCGCATCGTGATCTACGCGCTGGCCGCGGCAAGCCTCAATCTCATCATGGGCTATGGCGGCATGATGAGTTTCGGGCATGCCGCCTATCTCGGCATCGGCGGCTACGCGGTCGGCATTCTCGCCCACGAAGGCATCGGCTCCGGCTTCATCCAGTGGCCGGTGGCGCTATTGGCATCGGCGCTGTTCGCGCTGGTGATCGGTGCGCTCTCGTTGCGCACCCGAGGCGTCTATTTCATCATGATCACGCTGGCGTTCGCGCAGATGGCCTATTACGTCGCCTCCGGGCTTGCCCGCTACGGCGGCGACGATGGCTTGACGATCTACAAGCGCAGCGATTTCGGCGGCCTCATCAACCTGTCGAACCGCGTGCAGTTCTATTATCTCTGCGTCGGCTGCCTGCTCGGCGGCATCTACCTGATCTGGCGCATCGTCAATTCGCGCTTCGGCCTGGTGGTGCAGGGCCTGCGCTCCAACGAGCGGCGCATGCAGGCGATCGGCTTTTCCGTGAACCGCTACCGGCTGGTCTGTTTCGTGATTTCAGGCACCATCTGCGGCCTCGCCGGCGCGCTGCTGGCCAACAACACCGATTTCGTCAGCCCGGCGGCGATGTACTGGACCCGCTCCGGCGATCTCATGGTCATGGTGGTGCTCGGCGGCATGGGCTCGCTGTTCGGCCCGGTGCTGGGCACGATCGTGTTTCTGATGCTGGAGGAATTCCTGTCGCAGATCACGGAATACTGGGCGCTGATCATGGGTCCGCTGCTGCTCCTGATCGTGCTGTTCGGACGCGGCGGCATCGACGGGCTGCTCGGGAGGCTGCGCCGTGGCTGAACCCCTGCTGCACGTCGAAAATCTGGTCCGCCGGTTCGGCGGCGTGGTCGCGACCGACAAGGTCACGCTCGAGGTCAAAAGCGGCGAACTGCACGCCATCATCGGCCCGAACGGCGCCGGCAAGACCACGCTGATCAGCCAGCTCACCGGGCAGCTGCTGCCGCATTCCGGCGCCATCCGCTTCGCCGGTCAGGAGATCACCTGGCTGCCGGCCTACCGCCGCAGCCGGCTCGGGCTGGCGCGCTCGTTCCAGATCACCTCGCTGCTGCCCGACT
This sequence comes from Bradyrhizobium sp., assembly GCA_049286845.1. GTDB lineage: Bacteria > Pseudomonadota > Alphaproteobacteria > Rhizobiales > Xanthobacteraceae > Bradyrhizobium. Next base: position 3,568 of record JBAQER010000557.1, on the reverse strand, counting down.
TCACCGCCGCGGACAATGTCGCGCTGGCGGCGCAGGCGCATGCCGGGCACTCCTTCCGATTCTGGGGCAATGCCCGCAAGGAGCCGCAGCTCCGCGAGGCCGCGCGCTCCGCGCTGGACCGGGTGGGGCTCAGCCACCGCGCCGACACCGTGGTATCGGAATTGAGCCATGGCGAGCAGCGCGAGCTCGAACTCGCGGTCGCGCTCGCCACCAAGCCGCAACTCCTCTTGCTCGACGAGCCGATGGCCGGCCTCGGCCCCACCGAATCCGCGCGCATGGTGAAGCTGCTGCAGGAATTGCGGCGCGAAGTCGCCATCGTGCTGGTCGAGCATGACATGGACGCGGTGTTCGCGCTGGCCGACCGCATCAGCGTGCTGGTGTACGGCCGTGTCATCGCCTCCGACGTGCCGGCGGCGATCCGCAAGCATGAAGAGGTCAAGCGGGCCTATCTCGGCGATCAGCATGTGGTGACCCGCCATGTCTGACGAGGCTGAACTGGCGCCGCTGCTCGAAGTCGAGGATATCGAGACCTGCTACGGGCTGAGCCAGGTGCTGTTCGGCATGTCGCTGTCGGTGCGGACGGGCGAGATGGTGGCCCTGCTCGGCCGCAACGGCATGGGCAAGACCACGACCATCCGCTCGATCATGGGCCTGACGCCGGCGCGCGCGGGCACGATCCGCTTCGCCGGACATGAGGCGCGCCAGCTGCCGTCGTTCCGGATCGCACAGCTCGGCATCGGTCTCGTCCCCGAGGGGCGCCAGATCTTTCCCAACCTGACAGTGTACGAGAATCTCGTCGCCGCCTCCGGCAATCGCCTCGGTGCCGCCGATCCCTGGACGCTGGAAAAAATCCACGCGCTGTTCCCGCGGCTCGCCGAACGCGGCGCCAATATGGGCGGCACGCTGTCGGGCGGCGAGCAGCAGATGCTGGCGATCGGCCGCGCGCTGATGACCAATCCGCGCCTCCTGATTCTGGACGAGGCCACCGAAGGCCTCGCGCCGCTGATCCGCGACGAGATCTGGAGCTGCCTGTCGCTGTTGAAGGCGCGCGGACAATCGATTCTGGTGATCGACAAGAACGTCGAGAACCTCACCCGGATCTGCGACCGCCACTACATCATCGAACGGGGACGGGCGGTGTGGAGCGGTACCTCCGAGCAGCTGATCGCCGAGCCGGAGCTGCAGCATAGGTATCTCGGGATTTGAGGGCACTCTTCCCATCGGATGGCCGGGCTTGACCCGGCCATCCACGCTCTCGCTTCGCTGCGACCAAAGACATGGATGCCCGGGTCTGTCGAACGAAACGGGGTGGGCGCTTGTTCCGGCGAGGCCACAGTGCCGAGGTGCTCGCCGGATATGACGAGGCGCGGGAGCATCTCGATGCAGGCGACCATGTCCCGAGCCTGGGCAGGTTGCATTTCCGTCAGTGTCCCTGTCTTGCATCTGCCGCAGATGGGATCATGGTTTTTCAGTCGATCTTTCATTGATCGGCGATTAGCAACGCATTGCGCGTGGCAAGGTTTGGTCGCCTTCACGGTGCGGCTCCGCGGAGCACCCCGACCGACGCGGCCAACCTCAAGTCAGCGAGCCGTCAGGGGCAACCTTGGCGGCTCACTTGCGTCGATCGGTTCGGGCGCCGTTCGGCGTATCTTTGCACTTAACGCCGTGACGATGACCCGGGCTTCACAGCCATGTTTCGCCGAATTACGCTCAGCCGCAGCGCGCCTTACAGCTCGCATTGATCTGGAACAAGTCGAGTTCGCGTCCTGGCGGCCAACTTGACGAACTCTGCAACGGAGGTGGGGAACATGGCGGAAAATCGCTACTATGGTGTCCGGGTCGAGGGAGCAAAATACGGCGTGGGCTTTGGTTCCGCCCTTGCCATCGCGATATCCTATACTGCCAACCATTCGATCCTGTGGGCAATCATCCATGGCATTCTGGGCTGGCTGTACGTGATCTACTTCGCACTGTTCCGGTCATGATCGGCGCACCTCCGCGACCTGATGCTGATGCCGCCGCCGCAGACGGTTGGCTCACGATGCATTGGTTTTGCGGGCTTCAAAACATCTCGAAATATTCGCGCTGTTCCCAGTCCGACACTTCCGCCTGAAACCGCTCGATCTCGGCGTTCTTGATGTGGACGTAGTAGTCGACGAATTCGGCGCCCAGCGAGTCGCGGAAGAACGGATCGTCCTTCAGCGCGAACACCGCCTCGCGCAGTGTCTTCGGCAACAGTTCGGCCTCGGTTTCGTACGGCGTATCCGCCGACGGGCCGGGATCGAGCTTGCGGTCGACGCCGTCGAGGCCTGAGAGAATCTGCGAGGCCATGTAGAGATAGGGATTGGCGGCGGGCTCGCCGATGCGGTTTTCCAGCCGGGTCGCGGCATCGCCCGCGCCGCCGAGCACGCGGATCATGACGCCGCGGTTGTCGCGTCCCCAGATCGCGCGATCCGGCGCCAGCGAATAGGAGCGGTAGCGCTTGTAGCCGTTGATGGTCGGCGTCGTGAATACCGTGGAGGCGCGGGCGTGCTGCAGGAGCCCTGCAAGATAGGCGCGGCCGAACGGGCTCAGCGCCTCGCTGCCGTCCTTCGCCATGAAGGCGTTCTCGCCGCCCGCGCGCGACACCAGCGACTGATGCAGATGCCAGCCGGAGGCGAACACGTTCGGCAGTTTCGGCCGGCACATGAAGGTGGCGTGGTAGCCGTGGCGGCGGGCGATCTGCTTCACGGCGCTGCGAAACAGCACCATGTTGTCGGCGGGCTCGAGTCCGGCTTTGGGCGCAAAGGTGAATTCGCACTGGCTCGGGCCGAACTCGACCTCGACCGACCGCAAGGGCAGGCCGAGCGCCAGCACGTCGCGCCGGATGATTTCCAGCACCGGCTCCATCTGGTCGTAGCGCTGCTCGGTCAGGTATTGGTAGCCGTGCGACAGCAGGCTGACATCGGGCGGCGTGCCCGGCTGGCCGGCATGCTCCGGCGACATTTTCGAATCTTCGAGCTTGAAGATGTGGAATTCGACTTCGAGCCCGGCGACGAAGTCGTAGCCGCGTTTACCGAGCCCGTCGAGGACCGACCGGTACAGGTTTCGCGTTGCGAACGGCACCGGGCGCCCGTCGGCGAAATGGAGATCGCACATCAGCCATCCCGTGCCCGGCGCCCAAGGAAGCGCGCGGAAGGTCGTGGGATCGGCCACCATCAGCACGTCGGCGGCGCCTTCCATCTCCTTCATGCCGAAGCCGCCGCCGGACGTGAACACCGGAAACACCGTGCGGTGCGAGGTGTCCTTGGCCAGCATGGTGGTGGTGATCGAGCAGCCGCTCTCCAGCGAGGCCAGCGCTTCGCTGGCGACCAGCGTCTTGCCCCTGAGAATGCCGTGCTGGTCGGGGAACGACAGCCGGATCACCTCCAGCTTCTGCTCCTCGACGATTCGGCGCAGGCGGCTTGCCGCCTCCTTCTGCTCTTTCGACCAGAGCCCGTGACGCTCGACAAAACTCAACGCGTCACTCCTTGAAGGGGGCACACCGGGCCCAGCCGAGAGACTTCCCCCACCCGCCGCGCTCTTCGAG